>NATI01000002.1 GCA_002085265.1 Candidatus Omnitrophica bacterium 4484_49
AGTTTGGCCTTCAGGCTGGCTGGTTCCTACCTGGAGATGCCTTTGCTAATGCCAACGATGACGATGCCATGGAAGTCATCGGTTCTGTGAGCGTCTCCTTCTAAGTGCAGTTTACTCCGAAACCTCGCCCCGCCTTCCGGCGGGGCTTTTTTTTTACCCTCACTCCCAACCCTCCCAAAATGTTACAAAACCGTCGTCGACGATTTTGTCACATCTTCGATAATTCCTCCTTATTTCCCCCGGTCTTTTTGGTCTTCTTACCAACCTCTAATCTATTGTGATTTATTCTCTAATCTATTGTAATTTATTGATTTATTTTGCCCTTGCAATCCCTTTCCCCCAAATGTTACAATAGCGTCGTCGACACTTTTGTCACATTTAACGTTTCTGAATTTTGGAAATGAGAGTAATGGAAGGGGATAAAGAAATAAAATTCTCCTTGCGGGCAAGAAAGTATTCCTATGCTATTAGAAATAGGGTTATCTATCCTGGAGCGGTTTATCATCTTATTCAGCGAGCCCCCGGTGAAGAGATAATTTTTAAAGAAGAAGCAGACTATCTACATATGCTCTCTTTACTTAAAGAAACAGCCACTAAATTTAGATGGGATGTTTTCTCGTTTGTACTAATGCCCAATCATGTTCATTTTCTAATAAGAATTTTAGAAGAAACTTTATCCCCGGGGGCAAAGTTTCTTTTTCAGAGCTATGCACTTTATTTTAATGAAAAATATGAAAGAAAAGGACCTGTATTTTGCCGGCCTTTCAGGGCATTTTTATGTCTTAATGATGCTTATCTTCTAACAATCTCTGTTTATATTCATTTAAATCCTTATAAGGCAAAATTGGTTGAGGACCCTTTTAATTATCGCTGGAGTTCTATAAGGTTATTTTTACCAGGAAGGACCGGGCGAAGCTTTATTAAATCCGAAATTCTGTTAAAATTTCTCAGTGCCGAGTTGAAAAGGGCAAGAGAAATTTATAGAGAATTATTAGAAGCTTCTCTCAACTTAGATTTCCCCGACATCAATAGCAGTCCTAATTTAATGTCCCAATTCCATTTTGATTTTTTAAAATTATGCCAAGATTTCAAAGAAAAAGTTATCCCTTCAGGATTTGGGGAGAAAATTCAGGCATTTAACCTTCTTAAATATAAAAAAGGGGGTAATAAGGAAAAGAAAGATATAATAAAAAATTTATTACACCAGGGTTATAATGTGAGACAGCTCAGTCAGTATTTCAATTGTAGCCGTCAGCAAATATATCGCCTTCTCAACTCCTAAATGTTACAAAACCGTCGTCGACGGTTTTGTAACATCTTAGTGCTAATATAAGAGGGATTTGAAATTGACAATTTTGACACTTTGGAGATAATAATTAACAATGTTTCTTTTGTTAATTTTTGTAATTCTGGCAATAATAGCAGGAATTGCAATTGTTTATCTCCTTTTCCAGCCCGAGATTCGGGCAGCAATGGAAAGGGATCCAGCTGCTATAAGTAAGATTGAGGTTATCCTTACTTACTCCGGTTTACATGCAATAATATTTTACCGTATCGCCCATTTCCTCAGTCGACTTAAAATTCCTTATCTACCCCGGATAATTTCGCAGTTTGCAAGATGGTTGACAGGAATTGAAATTCATCCCGGTGCCCGGATTGGGAAAGGTTTATTTATCGACCACGGTATGGGGGTGGTTATAGGTGAAACCACAATTATCGGCAATAATGTCACCCTGTATCAGGGAGTGACTCTGGGAGGGACTGGGAAGGAAAGAGGCAAACGTCACCCCACAATAGGGGATAATGTGGTTATCGGAGCAGGAGCAAAGGTTCTGGGAAATATAAGAATCGGTAATAATGTTCAAATTGGAGCCAATGCTGTTGTGATAAAAGATGTTCCCGATAATTCCACTGTGGTGGGTGTTCCGGGAAGAATTGTTAAAAGAGAAGGTAAAAAAATTCCTGCTATTACACTTGACCATACAAATCTTCCCGACCCTCTTGCTCAATCCATAGAGAGACTTCAGAGCGAGATAAATTATATAGAAGATATTCTCAGAGAATGGCGGAAGAAAAAGGAGGAGGAGTTAAATAATAACGATGGCGATTAAGTTTTTCAATACTTTAAGTGGAAAAAAGGAGGAGTTCAAGCCCCTGCAGGAAGGGAAGGTGGGAATATATCTATGTGGGCCCACAGTATACGATGAGCCCCATATTGGACATGCTCGTTCTGCTTATGTATTTGAGGTCATTCGAAGGTATTTTCAATTTAAAGGATATAAAGTTAGATTTGTGAGGAATGTGACCGATGTCGACGATAAAATTATCAACAAAGCCAGAGAACAGGAATCTTCAGATGACATTACCCGCATATGTGAGGAGATTGCAGAGAAATATTACAACATATATTCTTTATGGATGAGTAAAATGGGAATATCTCCTCCTGATATTGAACCCCGGGCGACAGAACATATTCCTGAGATGCAGGAGTTGATTTCTACCCTCATCCATAAGGGATATGCTTATGTTGTTGACGGAGACGTTTATTTCAGGGTTAAAAAGTTTAAGGATTACGGCAGGCTTTCCAGACGGAGTGTGGATGAAATGATTGCCGGTGCCAGAATTGAGCCCGGTGAGAAAAAGGAAGAGCCTTTAGATTTCGCTCTCTGGAAAGAAGCCAAACCTCAGGAGCCCAGCTGGGATAGCCCCTGGGGAAGAGGACGACCGGGCTGGCATATAGAATGTTCGGTTATGAGCACTGGATATTGAGCAGGTATTGACGAGATATCATCCTGATGTCCTCAAGTTGTTCTTTCTGACAACGAATTATCGCAGCCCTATAGATTTTACTTGGGAGAAGTTAGATGAACTGGCAGAAGCAAAGGAGAAATTTGATTCTTTCCTTTCCAGGACTAAAAGGATAAAAAGAGTCCACTTCTCATCTCGGGCAGAGAGCAGAAACAATTATTCTGAAAAATTAAATCAATTCAGACAGAAATTTATTCAGGCGATGGACGATGATTTCAACACTGCAGTAGCATTGGGCGTGCTTTATGAAATAGTCAACCTTGGTAACAAGATTCTGCAGGATATCTCCTTTTCTTTTGTTGAAAAAAATATCTTGCTTTCAGAAATTAGACAGACCCTGTTGGAATTTGGTAAAATATTTTGCCTGTTTTTGCAGGCGTCTGATGATGAGGGATACAACCAGCTGGTGGAAAAAGTAATTGCCATCCGTGAAATTTTAAGAAAGGAAAAAAGATTTGAACTTGCAGATAGAATTCGGGAAGAACTTATGTCTTTGGGTATCGTAATTGAGGACGGAAAGGATAAGACAACCTGGAGAAAGGAAGCAAAAGTTAGGTGAAAGCAAAGTATAAAGAAGCAGTCGTCGCCTATTTGTTCCTGACTCCGAACTTTATCGGATTTCTGGTATTTACCTTCCTGCCGGTGATATTCTCCATGATTTTGAGTTTCTTCCATTGGGAACTTTTAAGTTCTGGAGGAGGAATCTTTTCGGGATTAAAATTCGTGGGATTGGCTAATTTTATAAAACTTTTAGGGTTTCATATCCAAAATGGGAAACCTATTCCCAACGACCCTCATTTCTGGTATTACCTTTTCAATACTGTATTTTTAATGCTCGCGATTCCGGTGGGGATATTTGGTTCTCTATTGTTGGCTCTGGCTATGAACCAGAGACTCAAAGGCATCGTATTCTACCGTATGATTTTCTTCCTGCCCACCATATGTCCCATCGCTGCTATCGTAGTGCTGTGGAAGGTATTGTTGAATCCTGATTTTGGATTGATTAACAATCTGATTGTAAAACTGGGGGCGGTTCTGGGTGTGTCTCTTACAGGACCAAACTGGCTATCTGATCCCAGATGGGTCAAACCAGCCATTATGCTTATCAGTTTATGGATGACCATCGGTGGGTATAATATGATTCTTTACCTTGCAGCCTTGCAGGGAATTCCCAGAGACCTTTACGAAGCCGCAGAGATTGATGGTGCCAGCGGGTGGCAGAAGTTCAGGTATATAACACTCCCCATGCTCTCTCCCACTACATTTTTTATAACAATTATGAGTATCATAGGTGGATTTCAGGGTGGATTTGCCATTATTTATATTTTGACTGGAGGTGGCCCCGCCGGTGCCAGTACTACTATAATGTATTATATATTCACAAATCTCTATGAATTTCAGAAAGCCGGCTATGCAGCAGCCATAGCCTGGGTGTTGTTTGTGATAATATTTTTCTTTACCAGACTTTACTGGAAAAAGGGAGGTAAATTAGTTCACTACTACTGATGAATACCGGAAAGGCACTCACTTTACAGAAGATTAAGGAGTCCAGAAAGAAAAGAGAAAGATTCAAAAAGCTCATTGCTTATCTCTTCCTTACTTTATTCGGGCTCACTATGGTCCTTCCGTTTATCTGGATGGTTTCCACATCTTTGAAACTGCCGCAGGAGGTATTTACCGAGGACCCTTTACAGTTTAAAAACTGGATTCCGGAAAATTTTGTCTGGAAAAATTACATTGAGGTATTTAAAGTAATTCCCTTCTTCAGATTTTACGTTAACTCCATATTTGTTGCTATATGTGTAACTTTAGGTGTGGTTTTGACCAGTTCTTTCTCAGGTTACGCCTTCTCTCGATTGAGATTCCCCGGAAGGGATAAGTTGTTTTTTGCTTACATAGCCACCATGATGATCCCAGGAGCAGTAATCATAATTCCGGTATTCATCCTGATGCGGGTAATTGGCTGGATAGACACCTATAAGGCACTTATTATCCCTGCTATGTTTACCGCCTACGGCACTTTTATGCTCAGACAATTCTTCATGACTCTGCCTCAGGAATTGGAAGATGCAGCTAAAATTGACGGCTGTGGGTTTTTCGGTATTTACTGGAGGATAATACTTCCTCTCTCCAAACCTGCATTAGCCACTCTTACAGTATTCACATTTATTGGGAACTGGCAGAGCTTTTTGTGGCCTCTTCTGGTTACCAATTCCATAGATATGTATACCCTTCCCATAGGTCTTTCTTACTTCCAGTCTCAGTATTATCTGGTTAACTGGACACTTTTGATGGCAGCGTCCACAATGGCAATCGTCCCCGTGATTATAATATTTATGTTTGCCCAGAAGTTCTTTATCGAGGGGGTAAAACTCACAGGTATTAAAGGATAGGAGATTTCCAGATCACTATTATGCAGGGGATATTTATCACTTTAGAAGGAATAGAGGGTAGCGGAAAAAGTACTCAGGCAAAACTCCTTGCCGATTGGCTCCAGAAAAGGGGACAGGATGTTATCCTGTTGAGGGAGCCCGGTTCTACCCGGATAGGGGAGAAAATCAGGGAAGTTCTCTTAAATAAAAATTTCAAGGAGATGACCCCTCTTACCGAATTGTTTCTATTCTTGGCTTCCCGTGCTCAACTTGTGGATGAGAAAATTCGTCCGGCATTGAAGAAGGGGGTTTTCGTTATTCTGGATAGGTATACTGATTCTACTCTGGTATATCAGGGGTTTGCTCACGGACTCGATATCACCACCATCCAGCAATTGAATACCATTGCTACTGGAGGACTTGAGCCCGATATCACCTTCCTTCTGGATATGGATATTCATGAGGGGTTAAATAAGAGTGGATTTAAGGACAGAATAGAGGAAAAGGGCTTGGATTTCCATCTTAAGGTCAGAGAGGGATATTTTAAGTTGGCTGAGCAGTATCCCCAGAGGATATTTGTGGTTAAAGTAAAACCCGATCCTCAAGACACTCACAGTGAAATAGTTGAAATTTTCTGCAACAAGTTTTCCATATAACTCCAGTCCGTTTTAGATGATCAAAGTCGGCTGTTGTGGTTTTCCGGTAAGTTGGCAGGAATATATTAAGGAGTTTAAACTTGTCGAAGTTCAAAAAACCTTCTATAACCCTCCCGGAGATAATTTACTTATCAGGTGGCGGGAAAAAGCACCTTCAGATTTTGAATTCACAGTTAAAGCCTGGCAGCTGATTACTCACCCTTCGAGTTCTCCCACTTATAGAAGATTGAAGGAAGCCCTGGACTTTAATCGTGCTGGTTTTTTTAATAACACCTCAGTGGTTAAATATGGATATAAAAGAACCGTGGAATGCGCTAGGATTTTAAATGCCGGGATAATTCTATTCCAGACCCCGCCGAGTTTTACATCCAGTAAAAAAAATATCAACCACCTCAAGTATTTCTTTACTCATATAGCCACAGAAAAATTCATTTATATCTGGGAACCGAGGGGAAAATGGGATTGGAGTGAGGTGGAGAAATTAGCCAGAGAGTTAAGAATTTTTATTGCAGTTGATCCCTTTAAAGTCAAACCATTTTCTCAGGAAATTTTGTATCTCAGACTTCACGGTATAGACAATTACCGTTACCGCTATTCTCACAGAGAACTTGAACAGTTAATTAATACCATTAGAGGATTGAGGTATGATGTATGTTATGTATTGTTTAATAATATTTATATGTGGGAATCAGCATTAAAATTTAAGGAATTGTTATGAGAAAGATTTTGATTCTGATTCTCTTGGCTGTGGTCTGGATATTTTCAATGTATCAGTTATATAAAAAGGAAAGCACCTCAGGTAGAAGAGAAAACTTTATGTACAGGAAGTTCTTACCTTCTGACCTCGTACTTCGGGACGAATGGTTTGGTATTTATTTTAATGATAACAAAATTGGATATGCCAATTTTATCTTAGGACTTGATGAAGTTGATGCTCGCCAAGGATATAAAATGGAAGGAGAAGCGTTCCTTATTTTCCCTGTGCTGGGGACTACCCAGCGAATATGGTTAAAGATAAGAAGTAAAATTGGCCCTGACTATAAATTGAAGAGTTTCTATCTTTCATTTTTTACCGGCGTCCAGCGCACAGAAATTTCGGGTATTAAATTAAAAGAAAATGAATTTGAAGTTACAGTGAAGGAGGCTGAAAGTGAAAGAAAAAACATAATTTCAATCCCGGAGGGGGTTGTCCTGGGGAATTTTTTTGGTCCTCCTAAAGAGTTACATAATCCTCGACCGGGTATGAAGGTGAAGTTTCTCACACTGAATCCCCTGACATTACAGCCTGAGGAGGTAAAACTTACAGTGGTATCTCGGGAGAAATTGAATATCCACGGTAAAAATTATGAAGGTTTCTTAATCCTCACTGAATTTTCTGGATTAGAGTCCAGGGCTTGGATTGATAACCAGGGAAGGTTACTTAAAGAGGAGACGCCCCTTGGTGTTACTTTGGTCCGTGAACCCCAGAGTAAAGCCCTGGAGTTTATATCTACCACCAGAAGTAAGGGATTTGACATTGCTGAATTTTTTTCCATTCCGTCCAATATCAAGCTACCTGCTCAGGAGATAAAAAGGCTTTATGTGAGACTCTTGTTGAAAGATATAGATGTCAAACAACTGGAGAATAACCGCCAGCAGGTATTGAATGTTGAAGATACTCCCCGGGGGAAAAGAATTCTTCTGGTAATAACTAATGTATTTTCACCTGCAGCTGATAATACAATTACAGACTACCTTAAATCTGATAATTATATCCAGTCAGATGATACCAGAATAAAATCAATAGCCCAGTATCTTGTAAGGAATTTAAACCGCCCCGGGGATAAAGTTAAAGCCTTACTGAAGTGGGTATATAATTATTTAGAAAAAAGACCGACTTTGAGTATTCCCTCCGCCCTCACCGCACTTAATGCCCGCCAGGGAGATTGTAACGAACACACATTTTTGTTCTCGGCGCTTGCTCGCAGTATAGGGATCCCCACCAAGATAAAGAATGGGCTGGTGTATATTGACGGTAAATTCTATTATCATTCCTGGCCTGCGGTGTACATTAACGGAGGCTGGGTAGATGTTGACCCCACATTAAACCAATTCCCTGCAGATGCCACTCATATATGCCTTGTGGAAGGGGAACTTTCTCAACAGATAGATATTTTAAAACTTGTGGGTAAAATAAAACTTGAGGTGATTAGATATGAATGAGGTTATGATTAAAATTGAAAATCTGGGAAAGAAATTTGGAGAATTGTGGGCGGTTAGAGATTTAAATCTGGAAGTGAGGAAGTCAGAAATTTTTGCTTTTCTGGGACCTAATGGAGCCGGTAAGACCACTACCTTGAAACTTATCACTGGCCTTTTAAAGCCGACAACTGGGAGGATAGAAATCGCAGGATATGATATCCAGACACAACCTTTACAGGTTAAGAAGCTCCTGGCTTATATACCGGATGAACCTTATTTATATGAGAAACTGACCGGGAGAGAATTCCTGAATTTTGTGGCTGAACTTTACGCTGTCCCTGAATCGGAAAGGGAGGATAAAATTCAGGAGTTTATAGAATATTTTGAAATGTCTTCTTACATAGATGACCTCATTCAGGGATATTCTCACGGTATGAAACAGCGCCTGATATTCAGTTCAGCGTTTATCCACAACCCTCAAATCCTCGTGATTGATGAGCCACTCGTGGGACTGGATCCAGCCAGTGCTCGCAAGGTTAAGCATCTTCTAAGAGAAAAAGCAATTCAGGGACTTACAGTTTTTGTCTCCACCCATACGCTCTCATTTGCTGAGGAAATTGCTCATCGCATAGGTATTATTGATAATGGTAATCTGGTTGCGGTTGGAGATTTAAATGAATTAAAAACCAAAAGTGGTGTGGAGGGAAAACTGGAGGAAGTGTTTTTGAAAATTACGCAGGAGTAAAATGCTTAAACCATTATTTAAAACAAAATATAGGATAATCCTGCACACTCTCCAGGAGATAAGAGAAGCGCCCTTTCTGAGGACTCTGACTATCGGTTTGTTTATGGCTGGTATTATCTACCTCTGCTACGACTTTGCTCATTATATATTTAACCTTCTTTACGGAATCGAAGGTGCGGGTCCTTTTCTATGTGATAAACTTTTAAATCTGTTTTTTATGAGCGTTTTCTTCCTTTTAATTTTTAGCCAGGCTATATCAAGTTACTCTACAGTATTTCGTTCGCAAGAACTGAATATTCTCCTGGTTAATCCCTTGAGTTACGCTGAAATATTCGTATTCAAATTTGTGGAATCCCTGATTCTCACATCCTGGGCGTTTGTAATCCTTATCGGCCCTTTTCTTTTTGCCTATTTTAAAGTCCGGGGGATATCTTTGCTTTTACTTCCCATAAGTTTCGTCTATCTCATTCCTTATCTGGTAATCACTGCGATTATGGGGACAATTCTTACCTTGTTTTTAATAGTAGTGGTTCCTAATAAGGATTTACGCCCTTATCTTATGTTTGCCCTTGCTTCTTTGTTTCTGTTATCGGTAATTTATCTCAGACATAAATATATTCAGAAAGAGCTGGCATCTAAAGGTGAGATTATATTTTTCATATCTCAGTTAATGCCTTATTTTAATTTTGCTGAAAAACCATTTTTGCCCTCGTTATGGCTGAGCAGGGCGATATTTAATTTATCTTATGGTAGAGTTCCTCAATCTGTTTTTTACTTCTGGCTTCTGAGTATTACAGCTGTATTTTTATTTCAGGTTCTATATGTCCTTATGTGTTACAGTTACTACCCGGCACTTTCTCTTCTCTCAGTACGAGGAGGAAAATCTCTACGGGTAAAGATATGGGTGTGGGAGTCGGTGAAAAAAATATTCTGGTTCTTGAGGCCTCCGGAAAGGGAATTGATAACTAAAGACCTGAAGTCAATTGTTAGAGACCCCGTGCAGTATTTTCAACTTCTGATATTTTTTGGCATCCTGGCGGTATATTTTACAAATCTTCAGGGACAGTATTATCAATCTTTTCCATTTAAATGGAAAATGTTCATAGCATTTCTCAATTTCATAGCCACCAATCTTGTTCTGGCTTCGCTGCTTGTTCGGTTTGTATTTCCGCTTATAAGCCTGGAAGGAAAAAGGATGTGGGTGTTGAATCTGGCACCGATTACCAGGTGGAGATTACTGTTTTCAAAATTCCTGGGGATATCAGTGTTTGCATTATTGATAAATGTGGGACTTATAACCATATCCAATGTTATGCTCGGGATATCCAGAGAGTTTGTTAAGGTAAGTTCCATAGGTAGCGCTATTTCTTCGGTGACATTGGTGGGGGTAATAATCGCACTGGGAGCATGGTTCCCTAATTTTAAGGAGGATAATCCCTCCCGGATTATAGCAGGAATTGGAGGAACATTTGCACTCATAATTTCTCTTATGTATGTGGGGCTTCTGGCTCTGACTTTGGGGTTCCCTTTCCAGCTTTATATGCTGGGCAGAATCTCGATTTTTCAACTTCGGAAATACAATAACATATCAGTGGTTATCGTTCTTTCGGTAAGTATTCTGCTTATCTTGTATTTTCTTTATCGGGGGAAGAAAAATCTGGAGCATGCTGAGTTCTGATGATTGAGATATCAGGAGATTACCTTGAGGGTGGAGGACAGATTTTGAGAACTTCTCTTGCTTTGTCAGTGGTTTTAAATAAACCCTTCCGGATTTGTAACATAAGAGCCAAAAGACCCCATCCTGGACTCCGCCCTCAGCATTATACCGCATTTAAAGTTATGGCTGAATTGTGTAATGCCGAGGTAAAAGGTCTCTATATGGACTCGCTTGAGGTGGAGTTTATCCCCAGGACATTTTATCCTCAGAATCTTGATATAGATATCGGGACCGCAGGTTCTATCGGACTTTTGCTTCAAACCGTTCTCCTTCCACTGGCTGTAAGGACGGATAGGAAAATAAGATTAAGAATAAAAGGAGGCACGCATGTCCCCAAGGCAATACCGGTTGACTATTACAGAAATATAATTATACCTATTTTGAATAAAATTGGAGTAGAGGTGGAAATAACCATTATAAACCAGGGATATTATCCCCGGGGAGGGGGCGAAGTGGTTGTGGAAATTTCTCCCTGGAGAGATAGAAGAAAATTAAATTTGACTTTTAGGGGAGAAGTTGAAAAGATAAGAGGTGTAATACATGCCAGTAGAGGACTTGCCAGTGCTGGGGTTGGTGAACGGATGAAAAGGTCCATTGAGGAACTACTGGATAGATATAATCCTGAAATAGATGTGGGATATTTCCATACACTTTCACCCGGTTGTGGAGTTGTTTTGTGGGCGGAATGTGAACATGCAATTCTGGGAGCAGATGCACTGGGAGAGAGGGGAAAACCTGCAGAGGAAGTAGCCCGGGAGGTGGTGGAGAAGTTACTTAACACAATTAGCTCTCAGGCTGGCTGTGATGTTTATGCTGGAGACAATCTTATTCCCTGGTTGGCTTTTTGTGGAGGAGAGGTTAGTGTAAGTGAAATTTCTTTACATACCAGCACAAATATCTGGGTGGTAGAACAATTTTTAGGTAGTATTTTTAATATCCGTGAAAATTTAATTGCGGTGAACAATCCTGTAAATCTGATATAATACTTCTGAAAGGAGGTGAGAGTGATGAAGCTGGTAGGAGAGAGGAGAAAATTTAACTATATTCTGGCAATTCTTCTTTTAATCATCGTTGTCCTTCAGATGAAATTGATAAATAGTTATGTAGATATTTGTAACCAATTGCTTTTTCATTAATTATGCAGGTTTTGATTTATGGTGGAGGTGCTGTAGGTTTAGGAATCGCCAGCTGTCTTTTAAACTCCGGCCATAGAGTAGATATTCTTGCCCGTGCGGATACCTGTAATCTTTTGAAAAACGAAGGATTGTTCAGGGAAGGAATTTTCGGTAAAAGTTATTTTCCTCCACCAAAGTTTTCCTGTTTTACCGATTTAAAAGAAATTACTAATTCCCAGAAGTATGATTATATTCTGGTATGTGTGAAATCATATGATAGTTTTAATGCTGCCTGTGATCTTTCCGAAAACAGGAAAATTTTTAAAGAAAATACCAGAGTCATCCTGTTTCAGAATGGCTGGGGAAATGCTGAGATATTCTTGCAGTTCTTTCCCAAAAGTCAAATTTATAATGCCAGGGTAATTACAGGGTTTCTTCGTCCCCAGAAGAACAAGGTAGTAATTACTGTGCATGCTGATTCAATTCATATTGGTTCTCTGTTTGGAGAGGATTGTGCATTTCTCAAGGAGTTTACAAAAGCGATAACTGAAGGAGGCATCCCCTGTGAAATTTATCCTGATATTCAGAAAGACATCTGGGCCAAAATGCTTTATAACTGTGCACTTAATTCTCTGGGAGCGATTCTGAATGTTCCTTATGGAAAACTTGCAGAGCAAGAAGATACAAGGAGAGTGATGAATAATGTGGTGAGAGAAATATACGAGGTGATGAATAGAAAAAGCTACAGCACCCACTGGTCCACTCCTCAGGAATATCTTGAGGTGTTTTATTCCCGACTCTTACCGGCCACTGCAGAGCATGAATCCTCAACCCTTCAGGATTTAAGGGAGGGTAAGAGAACCGAGATAGATTTTTTAAATGGGGCGGTGGTAAAACTTGCTGGAGAGGTGGGACTATCTGTCCCCTATAATTACACTCTGTATGTGATTGTAAAATTCCTGGAGAAGAAAAGGCTTATCTGAAAAAGGGCTTTCCCTATCATTCTCATTCCCAACCCCTTACCCTGTCCACCTCGTAGGTGGACGAAGGGGTTTAAGGAGGGAGGAAGGATTAAGAGGAAATAATTTATTTGACTTTAACATAAGAAAAGTCTATGCTGAAGAGGTGAAAGAAATAGATATGGTATATTGGTGGTGGTCAACTCCAGGAGGGGTGAGATAGGAACCAGTTTCTAAAAAAGGAGAAGGAGATGAACATTTACGTGGGAAATCTTTCCCGGGACATCAGCGAGCAGGACCTCAAGGCAAGATTTGCAGAATATGGTGAAGTGCTTTCCTGCAGGATAATTAAAGATCAGTTTAGTGGACAATCCCGGGGATTTGGATTTGTGGAGATGCCTTCTCAGGAAGAAGCGGAGAAAGCCATAGCGGCTCTTAATGGTAAGGAACTCAGTGGGCGTCCTCTGGTGGTGAATCAGGCTCGTCCCCGTCAGCCCAAGAGAAGAGGTGGGGATTTTCGTTCCCGGCGGCCTCGTGGTCGCAGGACCTGGTAATTTTGAATTTGTGATGAAGTTTATAACCAAGATTATCTGGGGTCTGATTCCGGCTTCTGTATTTTTGGGAGCCTTTACTACTTCTGCTCAGGAAGCTGGAACGCTTTTACTCCGGGAAGCCAAACAGGATAAAAAGACCACAGTGGCTGTTGAGGTTTATCTGGTGGACAAAGATGTGGTGGAAGTGAAGGTTATAGCCAGGATGTATGCCCAGAAGCCCCGGATATACAATGTAATTATCATCGGACCCCGGTTGGGAAGAATAAGCCCCCTTACTCGCGAAACTCTCCCGCTGGGGCTGGAACCTACAGAACCTTTCCCTACCAAGGAAAGGAAGGGATTTATAAGTTTTGGTCCCAGAGAGAAGGAAAAGCAACCCAAAGGAAGATTGACCCAGGAACTTCTGAGATTCAAAATCCCCCTCCAGAGGTTAATTCCCGGGAAGCGTTATCAACTCTGGGTTAAAATAGAGAGTATGGCAAAAGGAGGGAAGATTCACAGTTTTAAGTTTGATATTCCGGATTTTGCTGAAGTCCTTTCCTCAGGAGGAAATAATTAACTTTCCGTAATAACTTCCTCCGGATATCTGAAATCTACTTGAAAAAAATATTGACAATTGTTAAAATTTAACTTTCCTTTAAAAAGAAAGGAGATGAGATGCCTGAGTTAAGACGCGACCCCATTATAGGAAGATGGGTGATTATAGCAACAGAGCGGGCAAAAAGGCCTCACGACTTCAGTAAAACCGCAGAATCTCCAGTAGATAATCCTGAGGAGTGCCCGTTCTGTGAAGGGCATGAACATATGACTCCACCAGAAATTTTTGCATTTAGAGATGATAAAACATCTCCTGACAGCCCCGGCTGGAAAGTTCGAGTGGTTCCCAGTATCGCTCCTCTCTTGAGAGTGGAGGGTGACCTCGGAAGACGGGGATGGGGCGTATACGACATAATGAATGCTACCGGTGCTCACGAAGTAATTATAGAATCTCCTCAACACATAACCCATTTTGGAAAATTGTCCCGGGAGCAGATTCAACTTGTGCTTAAAACTTACATTCAGCGGATAGATGACTTACAGAATGACCCCAGAATAAAATATGTTATGATATATAAAAACTATGGGAAGGAAGCGGGAGGAGGACACCTGTTACATACCAAGTCCTTTTTAATTGCTACCCCTATTACTCCCAAAAGGGTGAAAGAGGAACTCCAAGGAGCACGAATTTATTACGGCTATAAAGACAGATGTATATTCTGTGACATAATCCGTCAGGAGCAGGAGATGGGAGAAAGGTTAATTCTGGAAAATGATTTCTTTGTAGCCATCTCTCCCTTTGCTTCCCGATTTCCCTGTGAGGTGTGGATATTGCCCAAAAATCACAGTTGTGATTTTTATAAGATAACAGAAGAAGAACTCATCAGCCTCGCTGAAATTCTGAAAGAGATAATGAATAGATTGGAAACCGGCCTTAATGACCCTCCGTTTAATTTTATTATCCATACCGCTCCTTTCCGGAAAAAGGTCAAACCCGGTTACTGGAAGACACTGGAGTGGGATTATCACTGGCATATAGAGATAATGCCCAGATTAACCAGAGTGGCTGGTTTTGAGTGGGGTTCAGGGTTTTACATTAATCCTCTTCCTCCTGAGGAGGCTACCAAATTTTTGAGGGAAGGAGTTAATAATGAGCGATGAACTTCTGAAACCTTTATTGCGCAGAGACCCCATAGTGGGAAGATGGGTAATATCTGGGCGAGTAGATAAAAACTGGACTCCGGAGGAACTTAAGAAATTCGTGGAGAAGCACGAGAAAACTGGTAAGAATTGTCCTTTCTGTCCTGGTAACGAAAAGATGACCCCTCCTGAAATTATGGCGGACCGTCCTCAGGGAGGACATCCCGATACTCCCGGCTGGAGGGTAAGGGTTGTCCCCAATAAGTATCCTGCTTTGAAGATAGAGGGAGATCTGGATAAGAGAGGTATAGGACTTTATGATATGAGCAATGGAATTGGCGCCCATGAGGTAATTATTGAAACCCCCGACCATTTTTCAGAATTCGCTGATATGTCTGTTGACCAGATTCAAAAAGTAATAGTTGCCTATAAAACCCGGTGCCTCGACCTTAAAAAAGACCCCAGGTTTAAATATCTCTTAATTTTTAAAAATTACGGGAAAGTGGCTGGTGCATCTTTAGAGCATCCCCATTCTCAGCTGATAGCACTCCCAATTGTCCCCAAAAGAGTCAGGGAAGAATTAAAGGGCGCTCACAGATACTTTGATTACAGGGATAGATGCATTTTTTGTGACATCATTCAGCAGGAACTTTATGACCGTATAAGAATCGTAGCAGACAATGCTAATTTCTTAGCCATTGCCCCTTTTGTTTCCCGGTTTCCGTTTGAGATCTGGATTTTACCTTATAATCATTCTTCTGATTTTTCAGAGATAGAAGGGGATGAAATTGCTGATTTAGCTCAGATATTGAAAGAATCTTTATATCGACTTAAGATGGCGTTAGATGATCCCCCTTATAACTTTATCATTCACTCTGCGCCGGTAGGAGATTCCAACTCTGAGTATTATCACTGGCATATAGAAATAATGCCCAAGATAATAAAGGTAGCGGGTTTTGAATGGGGTTCAGGGTTTTATATCAATCCTACCCCTCCAGAACTTGCTACTGAATATCTGAAGGCGGTAGAATATAAGTAATTAGTAGTTAGTTTGTTGGTTTGTTAGTTGGCTAGTGGGTTAACATAACAAAAATGGGAGGTGATACTATGGCAGTAAAAGTCGCAATTAACGGATTCGGGAGAATTGGAAGATTAGTGTTCAGAGCGGGTTTTAGGAGTAAAGAGTTTGAATTTGTGGCTATAAATGATTTATTCCCCACGAAAGTTCTGGCCCACCTTTTGAAATACGATTCTAATTTTGGGAAACTGGACGCAGAAGTAGATTACGATGAGCAAAGTTTAACTGTTGATGGAAAGAAGATTCGAGTTTCTGCCTGTAAAGACCCTGCAGAACTTCCCTGGAAGGAGCTCGGTGTTGATGTGGTGATAGAATCCACGGGAGTGTTTCGAGATAGAGAAGGTGCTGAAAAACATCTTCAGGCAGGCGCCAGGAAGGTTATAATTACAGCACCAGCTAAAGGCGAGGATATCACCATTGTTATGGGAGTTAATCATAAAAAATATGACCCCCAGAGTCATAATATAATATCCAATGCTTCCTGCACCACAAACTGTATCGCTCCTATTGTAAAGGTGCTTCACGAAAGCTTTACTATAAAACATGGGTTGATGACCACAATTCATTCTTACACCAATGACCAGAGGCTTCTCGACCTGGCTCACAAGAAAGACCTCCGGAGGGCACGGGCTGCTGCTCTATCTATGATCCCCACAACCACTGGAGCCGCTAAAGCCACCACAGTTGTAATTCCGGAGTTAAAAGGAAAACTGGATGGTATGGCTATAAGGGTGCCTACGCCCAATGTATCTCTGGTAGATTTTGTGTGTGAAGTGGAAAAGAAGACAACCAAGGAAGAGGTGAATAAGGCCCTGAAGGCAGCATCTGAAGGAGAACTTAAAGGGATAATGAGTTATGTAGAAGAACCGTTGGTGTCCAAGGACTTCAATGGAAATGAGCACTCCTCAATTATAGACGCGGAATTAACAATGGTGATGAACGAGACCATGGTGAAGGTCCTGGGGTGGTATGATAACGAGTGGGGCTATTCCTGCAGGGTGGTTGACCTTACGAAGTACATTATATCTCAGGGGCTTTAAAATTACTGTTTTTCCCCTGAGGTCGAAATAAAGGGTCTCTGATTCTTGAAGAGAATAAAATTTATCGATTTTCGGCGGGAGTATAATTTTCTGAAGGATAAAATTCACCCTGCAATAGATAAAATAATAACCAGGGGTAATTTTATCCTGGGTGAGGAAGTTCAGAAGTTTGAAAGCGCATTTTCCCACTTCTGTAATACCAGATATGCAGTGGGGGTGAATTCCGGTACCGATGCTTTGTTTCTGGCGTTGCGGGCATCAGGGATTGAGAAAGGGGATGAGGTAATCGTCCCTGCGTTTACCTATGCAGCAACTGTTCTGGCAGTGGTATATACGGGAGCAAAGCCTGTGTTCTGTGATGTGGATTTGGAAACATATTCTCTTTCTCCTCAAGATGTGATTACAAAAATCACCTCCAGGACGAAAGCAATTATACCAGTGCATCTTTACGGACATCCGGCGCCAATGCCAGAACTTCTTAGAATAGCCAGAGATAGAAAATTAACAGTTATCGAAGATTGCGCCCAGGCTCACGGCGCGAGATGGAGAAACTCAAATGGCAAATGGCAGGTTGTAGGGTCTGGAGGGGATCTGGGTTGTTTCAGTTTCTATCCCACCAAGAACCTCGGTTGTTACGGAGATGGGGGAATTGTGGTTACAGATAATAAAAAGTTATATCGTAGTCTTTTAATGCTCAGAGATTATGGAAGGAGGTCAAAATATCAGCATACAATTATAGGGTATAACTCCAGACTGGATACAGTTCAGGCAGGTATTTTAGGTGTGAAGCTTAAATACCTAAATAGCTGGAATAAGAGGAGAAGAGAACTTGCCACAATTTACAATAGTTATCTCAAGGATATTCCGGAAGTGGTCATTCCCCGTGAACAAAAAGGATATTATCATGTTTATCATCTGTATCCTTTAAGAGTTAAATATAAGAGGGATGAGTTGTATAATTATTTAAATACCAGAGGTATTCAATGTCTAATTCATTATCCCATTCCCTGTCATCTTCAGCCGGCTTTTAAATATCTGGGGTATAAAAGAGGTGATTTACCTAATTCTGAAAAATTAGCCAGAGAAGTGCTATCTTTACCTCTGTATCCTTTTATTACAAAAGATGAGATAGAATATATCTGTTTAACTGTAAAAAGATTCTTCAGACACTAATTTCTCTTCACCATTTTAAAGACTTAAAATCCAGTGGAAATCTGCTATAATTTATCCCATGGCTGAAATTTATATAATTGATGGTTATAATCTGATGTATCGTTTAAGTGAGGTTTCCGGTAAGCCTCCTTCTCGGGAACAGGTGCTGGAGTTGTTTATAAAATTTAGACCTCAGGGAAGGAATAAGGTAATAGTGGTCTTTGATGGTTATGGTCAGGGAAGTTCACAGAGGGGAAAAATCAGTGTCATTTACAGCAAATCACGGTCCGCTGACGAGTATATCCTGAAGTTAATAGAAGATAAAAAGCAGGAAAATGTCAGGGTGGTAAGTGATGATAGAGAACTCCTCAGAAAGGCAAAACTTTTAGGAGCAGGAGTAGTGGGAAGTGGCGAGTTTTTAAAATCCAGTATTGGCAAGAAAAATCGCTTGAGACATATACACCAGGGTTATGAAAAACCGAGTCTTTTATCCACTCAGGCGTTGGAGATAAGAAAGGAGCTGGAAAGAGTATGGCTGCAGAGAAAGAAAAAGTAAAGAAAAAGAAAAGTGCTTTACGAGAATGGTTAGAGGCAATACCGATAGCAATTTTAGCTGCTTTGATTATCAGGGGTTTTGTGGTTGAGGCATTCAAAATTCCTTCCGGGTCTATGATTCCCACTCTGGAAATCGGAGACCGGATTTTTGTCAACAAATTTATTTACCGATTCCGAGAACCGCGGAGGGGAGAGATTGTGGTATTTAAATATCCTGAGGACCCCAAGAGATATTTTGTTAAGAGGCTGGTGGCTAAAGGGGGAGAGACTGTAGAGATAAGAGACGGGAATATTTATATTAACGGGAGATTAATTACCGAGCCCGAGATATTTCAGAAGATATATTATTATAATATGGGAACCTATGGAGCAGAGGGAAAGGTGGTAAAGGTGCCTCAGGGACATTATTTTTTTCTGGGTGACAATTCTCCTTCTTCCAAGGATTCCAGATTCTGGGGATTTGTTCCCAGAAAGTATATAGTGGGTAAGGCTTTTCTCCGCTTCTGGCCGTTGTGGAGAATAGGTTTACTGCGTTGACGATGTGGTTTAAAGGTCATATAATTTTAGACAGGAGGTGAGTGAGATGAAAAAGTTGGTTGTTTTTCTTTGTCTGGCAGTTGCGATTGCAGGCTGCACTACAACTCAGAAGGGAGCAGCCACAGGGGCAGCAGTTGGTGCTGGTGTGGGAGCAATTATTGGACATCAATCCGGCAAAACTGCTGAAGGAGCAGCAGTAGGGGCTGCTGCTGGAGGGCTGACAGGGGCATTGATTGGTGAGCAGATGGATACTATGTATTGTCCTACCTGTGGGAGACATTTCCCCAGCGGTACCAAATACTGCCCTTATGACGGGACAGAGTTGAAACCACTACAGAAGTAAGGTTAATTAAGTGGCTTTATCATGAATCCGGCCAATGTAGTCACGAGTGTGAGGTTATTTTTTTTGCCGGTTTTTATATATCTGATATGGAATTATCATAGCGGAAGCGAACATTTGCGAATACTGGCTTTCTGGGTTGCGGTGATTTCTTTCCTTTCTGACGCTCTGGATGGTTTTCTTGCCCGCAGAAAAGGCTGGAAGACAAAGTTCGGGACATTTCTGGACCCATTTTGTGATAAATTACTGCTGGATTTGGGATTCCTGATTTTGATTCTGAAACCTGAGTTTAAAAATGCATTAAGTTTGCCACTGTGGGTGGTGGCAATAGTGATATTCCGGGATTTGCTTCTGGGAGCAGGGACTTTTATCCTGTATATAAAAGGGAATCTGGAAATTCGTCCCTCCTATCTGGGAAAATCAGCAGTGGTTCTGCAGATGTTTTCCATCCTGTCAGCCCTCCTCTATATGCCATTTACTTCTCTGATATGGATGATAGCGGGATTTATGACTGCCCTGGCTACTATTGGTTATCTGATCAGGGAAATCCCTCACTTTCTGGGTTAAAAATGGCATATTTCAAAGTGGCGATTGTCGGCAGACCCAATGTCGGCAAATCAACTTTATTCAACCGTATAGTGGGCAAGAGGGTCAGTATAATTGAAGAAAGTAAAGGTGTAACCAGAGACAAGTTATACAAAAAAGCAGAGTGGTTGGGAAAAGAGTTTATAGTTATCGATACCGGGGGGATAATAGAGGGGAAGAATGTGGATATGATTTACAGGAAAGTAAGGGAGCAGAGTTTAAAGGCGATAGAGGAATCCGATTTCATAATATTCCTGACAGATGTAACCGAAGGAGTTCATCCTCTGGATGAGGAAATAGCGAATTTGCTGCGAAAAAAGAACAAGGATTATCTCCTGGCTGTGAATAAGGTGGATAACTCCAGAAGAGAAATGGAACTGGGGGAATTTACCAGATTGGGTGGAGAGGATGTTATCGGGATATCCGCTCTTCACGGAAGATTTGTAGATTTGGTTCTGGATAGGATTTGTGAGTATATTGGAAGTAGAACACCGCTATCACAGGAGGAGTTACCTAAAATTGCTATCGTGGGCAGGCCCAATGTGGGTAAATCTTCGTTTGTAAATGCCATTGTGGGAGAGGAAAGAGTGGTGGTTGACCATCGTCCGGGAACGACAAGAGATGCAGTGGATACCCAGGTGGAAATAGATTCTCATAAATGTATCCTCATAGATACTGCTGGCATCAGAAAAAAGGCTAAAATTAAATCCCCAGTGGACTATTTCAGTTCTGTCAGGACGCAGTCAGCAATTGATGAGTCTCATGTGGTGTTGTTTATGATTGATGGCTGGGAAGGTATTCGTCACGATGACCTTTATTATATTTACAGGATATGGGAAAAGGGTAAGGGTATGGTTCTGGTTATAAATAAGCGAGATTTGATTCAGCGTCCAATTCCAGAATATGAGAAGTTGATTATCCAGCGATTACCGCTTGCCCGCTATCTTCCAGTTGTATATACTTCGGCTATAAAGGGGTATAATATCACTCAAACTTTACTGGCCGGACTTGAGGTATATAAAAATCTCCATTTTAGAATAAAGACATCAGAACTTAACAGGTTTTTACAGATGCTTCCAGAAAAGAAATTCCCCAGGAAAGGGAGAAGGATTTTAAAAATCTATTATGGTACTCAGACAGGAGTTAATCCTCCACAATTTGTATTTGTGAGTAATTATCCTCAACTGGTTACCAAAAACTTCAGTTCTTTTATTGATAGAAGTTTACGGTCAAGGTTTGGATTTAGTGGTGTCCCTTTAAGACTGAGATTTAAATCTCGGGAGGGAGAAGGGAGGAAAAAATGAAACTGCTTGTGGTTTCGCTCTATTCATATTTTCTGGGAGCAATACCTTTCGGGTATCTGATTCCCAGATACAGATATAGGATGGATGTGAGAACAAAAGGGAGTGGTAATGTTGGAGCCACCAATGTTCTCAGAGTGGTGGGGGTTCTGCCTGGAATTATTGTTCTGGTTCTGGATGCGTTAAAGGGGTATATAAGTGTAAAATTAACTCAGGCATTCAGCCCCCAGTACATTTATCTTTCAGGTCTTATGGCTATAATTGGGCATTGCTGGCCAGTTTATCTGAAGTTCAAGGGTGGCAAGGGAGTGGCTACAACTATCGGGGTTCTACTGGGACTGAATTTTATGTACTTTATCTATCTTATAGTAATTTTCCTTATCGTGTTTGCCTTTACGAGAATCGTGTCTCTTTCATCTCTTATTTCTGTTCTCAGTTTTCCTTTGATAGTTTATAGTAGAGGAAAAGATGTGGAAGCCGTGCCTATGCTTGTTTTATATACGGTGATTATAATTTATAGACATAGAGAAAACATCAAAAGGCTTCTGCAGGGGGAGGAGAAGAGGATATCGTTTTCTAAAAAACAATAATATTGATAAAGAAGTTATTGGCTATGATAATTTTATTCACTTTTTAAAAAATTTAACAAAACTTGATTTTTATCCAATAAAATGTTATAATTATATCAGGTGAGCGAAATGAAAGAAGTTACCTGTAAAAAATTGACCTCAGACGATAGGAGAAGAAAAATCGTAAGTTTTCGGGAGAGGCATATTGAGAAGGGGCGCAGAATTGAAGTGTTTAAAAATTACATATATAACATCACCGAGGAAAAGGAATTTGAGGACTCTTCCAAGATTGAATTATTTCTTCACGAGATTCAAAAGATAGAGGAGCCCAATCAGGTGTATATAAAGAAAATCGTGGATACCAATACTGGGAAAGTGGTCGTCAGTTATATAATAAAAGGGAAGATATTCGCTCTGGTCAGGAATAAACTTTACCGTATTGCTTTCAAACAGGAACACATTCTGGAATCTACACCGGTCTAAATTTTGATTGACGCTCTCCTTATCCCCGCCTCCGGGATTTAAATTTCCCGGATTTTATTTTATACTATTAGTCATGGAATCCATTGTGCTTATCCCCGCCTATAACGAAGAGAAAAACATCGCTTCCACAATAGGAGAGTTAAATAGTAATCTCCAGGTGTCTGAAATTGTGGTAATAGACGATGGTTCTGAAGATAGAACAGCAGATATCGCCAGAGAGATGGGAGCAAAAGTCATAAGATTGGATAAAAATTGTGGTAAAGGCAGTGCCTTAAGAAAAGGTTTCGATTATGCTCTGAACACCTCCGCCAGATTGATATTCACAATGGATGCTGATGGTCAGCATCGTGCCTGTGACATTTTAAAACTCTACACACATTATATTAAATTCCGCTCCCATATAGTTGTAGGTAACAGGATGAACAACCCTCTCAACATGCCGATTATACGGAGGTTTACCAATCGAGTTATGTCCAGGGTCATCTCCATTATGGCTGGTATAAAAATTCCTGATTCTCAATGTGGGCTTAAATTGATTTCCCGTGATGTTCTGGAGAACATCAATATCACCTCCAGGAAGTTTGAGGTAGAATCTGAACTTCTCTTGCAGGCTGCTCGCAAAGGTTACAGAATTGATTTTGTAGATATTTCCTCAGTGTATTTCCCCGGGAGAAAAAGTAAAATAAGACCGGTTCGGGATACCATAAGGTTTGTCAAATTTGCAGTAAAATATTTCCTTCGCTATGGATTTTGAAACTCAGAGAGAGAATATGGTGGAAACTCAGATAAAAAGACGAGGGATAAAAAATCCCCGCGTATTATCTGCTATGCTCAAGATCCCCCGACATGTGTTTGTGCCTTCTAATTTTCAAAAACTTGCCTATAGTGATCAGCCTTTACCGATTGGAGAGGGGCAGACGATTTCTCAGCCCTATATGGTGGCGTTAATGACAGAGGCTCTTGACCCTCAACCTGAAGATAAAATCCTGGAGATAGGGACCGGTTCTGGATACCAGAGTGCTATTCTGGCTGAATTGTGTCGTGAACTTTATACTGTGGAGAGGATTCCTCAACTCACCATCCGGGCTCAGAATATACTTCATGATTTGGGGTATGAAAATGTGTTCTTTCGTACTGGTGATGGGTCTCAGGGCTGGTCTGAATTTGCTCCTTATGATAAAATTATTGTCACTGCAGGAGCACCTCAAATCCCTCAACCTTTGATTCAGCAATTGAAGGAGGGTGGTAGAATGGTTATACCTGTGGGAAGTCGTTTTACTCAGGAATTGAAACTGATAACCAAGAGGGAAGAAGATGTAGAGATAGAAAATATCTGTGGATGCGTATTCGTGCCCCTTTGGGGTAAATATGCCTGGGAGGAGAGAGAAGAATGACCTGGGAAAAGGTGGCGTATATAATTGCAGTTTCAGCATCTCCTGTTGTGGAGTTAAGAGGGGCGATTCCTCTGGCGGTGAGTATGGGGATTTCTCCATTGTCGGCGTTTTTGATTTCGGTAATGGGAAATCTCCTCCCGGTGCCTTTGCTACTTGTGGTTTTTTCTCCCATTACTGCCCAACTTAGAGAGACGAAGTTGCTTAAAAAAATTTTTTCCTGGCTGGAGGAAAGGACGCGCAGAAAGGCTTCTCTGGTCCAGAAGTATGAGTTCTGGGGATTGGTCCTGTTCGTGGCTATACCTTTTCCCACGACTGGTGCCTGGACAGGTTCGTTTGCTGCCAGTATATTTAAACTCAATTATAAACTGTCTCTGTTAGCCATCACTCTGGGGGTGATAATTGCAGGGATTATCGTATCTGTAATAACGGTAGCCGGGAGAGGTATTTTGAGATGAAAAGGGGAAAGATTCACATATATTATGGGGAGGGTAAAGGCAAGACCACTGCAGCCCTGGGGTTGGTAGTGAGAAGTCTGGGCTGGGGAAGGAAAGTAGCGGTGTTCTTTTTTTTAAAACCAGTCACAACCGGCGAGGTAAAATTTCTCTCTCGTATTCCAGAAGTTAAAATTTTCTGTTATAAGCAGGTCCATCCCATATTCTGGAAAAATAGCCGTGAGAAGTATGAATGGAGGAAGTTACTTGCTGAAGTTGAAAGAGCATTGAGCGACCTGGAAATTGTTATCAGGGAAGGATATGACCTTGTAATTCTGGATGAAATACTCAATCTGTTGGATATAGGTTTGGTAACAGAGCAATACATACTTGATATTTTAAACTCCAGAACTGAAAAGACAGAAGTTGTGCTTACGGGAAGAAAATGTCCTTCCGCCCTTAGAAAATATGCTCATTATTTGAGCCAGATAAAATCTGTAAAAAATCCATTTTGCGTCGGCGAAAAAGCCAGGAGGGGTATAGAGTACTGATGGAGTTTAAACTCGTCAGTTCTTATAAACCCAAGGGCGACCAGCCTCAGGCAATACAGAAACTGATAGACGGTATCCATCGCGGTCTGCAGTATCAGACCCTTCTGGGAGTTACAGGTTCCGGGAAGACATTTACAATTGCCAATGTGATTGCTGGGGTGGGTAAACCAGTTCTTGTGATATCCCACAACAAAACGCTCGCTGCCCAGCTTTACCGTGAATTCAGGGAGTTTTTTCCCTATAATGCCGTGGAATATTTTGTCAGTTATTATGACTATTACCAGCCGGAGGCTTATATACCTGAGACCGATACCTATATAGAGAAAGATGCTTCCATAAATGAAGAACTGGACAAACTACGGTTGCGAGCGACATCTGCTCTTATGTCCCGCAGGGATGTGATAATAGTAGCCAGTGTATCCTGTATTTATAACCTCGGTTCTCCTCAGGAGTATAAAGAACTGGTATTTGAAGTTCAGAAAGGAATGGTGATTCCCAGGAGAGATATTCTCCGCGCTCTGGTAGAGATGCAGTATGAAAGAAATGATTTTCAGTTAAAACGGGGAACCTTCCGGGCGAGAGGGGAAACAGTGGAGGTATTCCCGTCTTATGAAGATAATGCTTTCCGAATCGTCCTCGATGACGAAGAGGTGGCGAAGATAGAAGAGTTTGAACCTCTAACCGCAGAGAAGAAGCAGGAGCTGGATAAACTGGTTATATTTCCAGCCAAGCATTTTGTGGCTACAGGGGAAAGAATAGAACGGGCTCTGGAATCAATATCCAATGAACTCCAGCAACAGTTGAGAAAACTGCGGGCAGAGGGAAAATTACTCGAGGCTCAGAGGCTGGAATATCGAACCAGATATGATATGGAAATGCTTAGGGAGGCTGGTTATTGCCATGGAATAGAAAACTACTCCCGCCATATTTCCGGTAGACCTCCGGGCTCCAGGCCATATTGTCTTCTGGATTATTTCCCTGAAGATTTTTTGACCGTTATAGATGAATCCCATGTTACAATTCCTCAACTTCGGGGGATGTATAACGGAGATAGAGCGCGAAAAGAGACGCTGGTAGAACACGGTTTCAGACTCCCTTCCTGTCTGGATAATCGCCCTTTGAGATTTAAAGAATTTGAGAAACTACTCAATCAGGTAATATTTGTCTCCGCAACTCCCGGGCCGTATGAACTCAAGAAGTGTCAGGGAAGAGTGGTGGAGCAGCTTATAAGACCTACGGGGCTTCTGGACCCGGAAATAGTTGTTAAACCCACTCAGGGACAGATTGAAGATTTAATAGTGGAGATAAAAAGAAGGATGGAGAGAAACGAACGAGTTCTGGTTACGACTTTGACAAAACGAATGGCTGAAGACCTGGCTTCTTATTTAAAAGACCTGGATGTAAATGTTCATTATTTACATTCAGAGATTGAGCCTATTGAAAGGGTGAAGATATTGAAAGACCTCAGATTGAAAAAATTTGATTGCATAGTGGGGATAAATCTTCTACGGGAAGGGCTGGATTTACCGGAAGTATCTCTGGTTGCTATCCTCGATGCTGATAAAGAAGGATTTCTCAGGTCTCAAACCTCACTTATTCAGATAGCCGGGAGAGCAGCGCGGAATATAAATGGTAAAGTTATTATGTATGCTGATAAAATAACTGAGTCCATGAGGAAAGCGATAGAGGAGACCAATCGCAGAAGAAAAATTCAGATGGAATACAATAGGAAACACGGCATAAAGCCCCGGAGCATCCAGAAGGCGATCAGGGATTATCTGGAGGTCTCTGATTCCGCCCGGGAGTATGTTGTAGAACTTACCGGGAAGGAAGAGGAATATGAATTTCACCTTGTCCTCTCGGAACTTTATCGAGAAATGGAACTTGCTGCCAGAAATCTGGAATTTGAGAAAGCAGCAAAGTTGAGGGACATTATTCATGAGATTAAAGAAAAGGGTAAACTGGAGGGAGACGAGCAGATAAAAATCCTGAAAGCAATCTCTAAACGCAAGATAAAATATGATAGAAAAATTAAATCCCGGAGAGATTAAACAGAATCTGCATACAGAATTAATAGCC
>NATI01000019.1 GCA_002085265.1 Candidatus Omnitrophica bacterium 4484_49
TTACCGAAATCTCCCTCCTCCTATTACCTTATAAATTTCTTTTTTACCTCATAGGCATCACCTCCTCCTTGTACTTCTTCCCCTCCTATCGGGAAATCTTTCACAAGAATTATAACATAGCCTTATCTATTTGTCAAATATTTTTAAAAATTTTTAATATATTGAAATTAATTAGAAGAGATATTGAAATTATTGCTTTGCGCTTGGAGTTTTCTTAGGAAGGTAGATTATCTCAGGCCAGATAATATTTCCTCCTACTGGGGTATTGGGGAGATAAATTACCTGCATCTGATAATATTTTTCTATCCCCACTTTCTTAAAACGAGGACGGTTGCAAACTATGGCAGAGAACCTCTGTTTTTTTAAAAACTCTGTTATCTCCTTTGTTAAATCCAGTGCTGCTGGGTGAGAAGGATTTGCTCTTATTATATCGTTTAAAGCTATATAATGAGCGTAAGGTTTCTTGTCGATAAAGAGAGGAATAAAGCCATGTTCTGTAATGTATATCTCGCCTGGTATCTTGGCTAAGGTATTTAAAAATCTCAGTCCTTCTTCTATGTTCTTAGCAGTAGGCAGATAGACGAAGGGATTTTTTATCAAGACTATTTCTTGAGCGAGAATAAATAAGAATAGAAAAGATCTGTGGAGAGAGGAATGCATTCGACACACAGGAGTGAAATTAAATAATTCTCCTATGGCTAAGCCGAAGAGAATGGCTAAGGCTGCATGGGCAGGCATTAAGACGTTTATATATCCTCCAGTATGCATTCTGGAGCTCCAGGCAGAGAGGAACATTCCTATGCCCAAGCAGAGGTAAAAACTCAACCTGTCTTTTCCCTTTTTCAGGTGGAGTGATATCCATGCTGCAATTAAGACGAGGGTCAGGACAAATGGCTTTAATATGTCTTTGGTCCAGAAGAGGTAGAGAAACTCTTTTAATCTGGGATGATGGAGGGGGAGGTAAAATGTATAGAAGAGAAACCAGCCGTGAGATAGATAGTTAAGGAGAATGCTTCCACCTAACATCCCTATGAGGGTTGTGGATAGAAAAGCGCTGAAGTATTCTCTTCCCTTCCAGTATAGATAGACGAGAAGAAAAGGATACACAAGTAAGGTTTGCTGTTTGGTGAAATAAGCCAGGGTAAATAAAATCCCAGAAAGTAGGGCGTCTTTTTTATTTTTTATCCATCTGGTTTTAAAGACCGCCAGGAGCAACAAGAAAAGGAATAGGGAGTCAACTCTGGCTACATCGAAAAAGGCCCCACTGTAAGGATAACTACCTGCAAATACTCCTGTGGCTAAAAGGGCTGGGAAGTAATTTTTAGTTTCCCTTTTTATCCAGATAAATATCAAGAATTGAGAACTCAGGAAAGCCAAAAAAGATATCAGTCTTAAAGGAAAAAATCCAATCCCGGTAAATATCGTAATCAGAGCAGATACATAGTAATACAGAGGGTTGTAGATAAAAGGAGTGAAGTCCAGGTTGGGTTTTATATATATCTGTTTTCCTCTAAGTATCTGTCGCACATGGTCTACTATACTTCCCTCCATCCATTCTAATTCGAAAGGATAGTTTAGGCGTTTCAGACATATAAAAAAATAAACCAGGATAAAATACAGGGCTAAGAGTAGTGTAAATACTTTAAGTGTCCTCTGAAGGTAATCTGGAACTTTTAGTTCTTTTTTGTCGGATACCATTTTAATATAAGGCATTCAGGGGTAGAAATTTATTCCAGCTGTTTATAGAACATCGCCTCCTTATCTGAAAGTTTGCCTTCCTCTATCATTTTTTTAATCAACTTGAGTTTTTCAGCATCAGATATGAATTGCTCTTTGCCTTTCTCTGGTCTCTGTTTTAATTGCGGTAAGATATTAGAACCTATTGAAGTCAGGATCAAGATTAAAGTCAGGGCAAATGTGAATTTTAAAAATTTATCCTTCATTTTGGAGACAGTTATTACATTGTAAACATTCCAGATTTCTTAAGCTCTTCAAATTGTATTTGCAGCAGGATAAATTCTTTCGCCAGCCCAATTTAAACCAGGCTATTTTATTAAACAGGGAAAGAAATGCTCCCACTGGGCAAAAATATCTACACCAGAATCTGGGGAAGAACAGAGAGAAGAATACAACCGCGATAAGTAGTATTTTCCCCAGGGCCACACTTGGGAAATAGAATTGGGAAAGTGGTTCCTGGATGAAGATATTCTGATTTTTGGTAACGAAATACAGAAGTATTATTATACTCAAGAGTACGAATTTACAGAAACGCAGTTTTCTATCCAGTTCCTGGGATACAGTTAGAGGTCTAACTTTAGCCAACAGTTCCTGAAGAGCCCCGAAAGGGCAGAACCAGCCACAATAAATCCTTCCATAGAATAAGCCCAAAAGAAGTGGTGAGAAGATAAGTAGTACCAGACTTAGGTTTTCCAGGTCTGGCAGGTTAAGGTCAAATAAAGAAAGCAGAAGAGAGCTATTTAACTGAAGTTTAAAAAGGACTCCTATTACCAGAAGCAAGGAGGTTAAATATATCCAGCGATACCTGTATCGCAATTTAGGTCCTTTTCTGAAAAGATATATCCCCAGAACTAAAAAAGACAACAGAGTCAGGGCCTTGAATACCTCTTTTCTGTTTGGTCCTCTGATTTGGGATTGCGGTTTTTCTGCAAATAGTATCGCGACTTTCTTCCCGGTTTGATTGATTCCATCAATGACTGCATTGGAGCTTATTGTAGCTGAAGTGACCACATCTATGTTTTCACCAATTTCCAGTGGTTTGTAGATGTATCTTTGTTCAAAACTTTTCAGCCAACTTTTAATCAACTTTAGATGGAAGGGACTTTCCTTCTCGCTTTCTATCAATACCTTCTCAATTTTCCCTTCTCTATCAGTAATTATCACAAGGTCTAATTTACCCCCAAATCCTTTGGCACTGGTTCCTAATTCCCGGGTTCTGAAGATGTAGTGGACTTTATTATCCTTATATCCCAGATAATAAGGCAGAGGTTGGCTTCTATACTCTAATTTTTGAAAATCAATACCTGCTATTTTAAGCTCCAGCTGACTGAGGACCTCCTCTTTTTTCTCCAGGTAATTGAAACTGAAGATTACCCAACTGCTGAGAGCAAACAGGATATAAGAGCTTCTTATATAGGGATGACTTAGACGTTGAGGATTTATCTCTCTTACCCTCTTGGGTATCCCCAGGAAATCAAACATTGCCAGGAGAAGCACTAAAGAGGTGGAGAAGGAGAGAAACAAAAGGCTTCTATAAATTCCCAGAAGTGGGATGAGGATTATACCAGAGAAGATAGCTCCCAGACCAGCACCCCAATGGTCCAGAGTTTCCAGACTTCCTGAGATATTTAAAAGAGCCACCTTTCTTTCTTCAAGCAATTTTCCGGTTAGGGGATAAGAGGACCCAGTAAGCAGACCAGAAAATAAGAAAAGGAAGAGGTAAAAATTGAAACAGAAGGTCTCGGAGAATTGAGGTAAAAATTTCCCCAGAAGAGGAAAGCTCAAAAGATATAACCCCAGTTGAAAACTTAAGACCATAAGGATTAATTTTTTTGCCTCTACCTTATTGATAACTCTTCTGGCTAAATAACTACCCAGAAATAATCCCAGCATGAAAATTGAATTGACCAATCCAATAAGCTGAAATAAGGTCCCGAATCTATTCTGGAATAGATATAAGAGAATCAGGTGGAAAGTAAATGCTGAACTTCCAGAGAAGAACTGAAATAGTTTACTGCTGAAGATCAGTCTCTTTTCTGGATGGTTTTGAATGAAATTTAGAAAATGGACTCTGAGTACAAAAAGCAGGATCAGAGGGAAAAGGAAAAATACCCAACCAGAGATAAAGATTGATTTCAGAAAGACAACCACTCTGGAATTTGAATACCTGAATAAGACTATCAGGTTCAGGAAGTAGGAGAGAGGTTTTTTATCTGTATTCACCAATTTAAATTTCTCAAATAATCTGTTGTGAGCATAGCTTTTTTTCAGAAACTCCATTCTTTCCCTTAGAAGTAAACTCTTGAAGCCCTCGGGATAGAAGCTGGATGAGATAGGCATAAATCTCTTATACCTTAAACCCAGGACTTCCGGGTCTTCGGTGAGTGGAGAGTCCTTTCTCCCTGCGAAGAACCAGTTTACCCTTCCCGGTATTATTACGATTTTAGGGAAGCAGGATTTGAGGGTGTAGTAGATGGAGGAGCCATAATTTTTTATCTCTGTGCCGATATAATTTTCGGCAGATGTTATCCTTACTGCTATGGCACCTTTCTCTTTGAGCCTCAATTTTAGTTGCTTGTAGAATTCCACTGTGTAATATTTATTTAAATAAGAATTATTAGGGTCAGGCAGATTTAAAATTATGAGGTCAAATTTTTTATCGCTCTTCTGGATAAATACCCGAGGGTCCTGAGTGTAAATATTTACCCTTCTATCCTGGAAGACATTTTCCATCTCTGGGGAAAGAAAATTTTCAATGAAGTGGATATAATTTTTATCTGCCACCAGATAAGTTAAAGATTTAATTGGATATTGAAGGAAAGAGGAGATGATATTCTCTGAACCATAACCAATCAAAAGTATCTCCTGCGGTAAGTCGAGCATGGAACTGAACAATGCTGCCAGCTGGTCTCCAGAGATTTTATCTCCCAGGGCCAGAAGCACTTTGCCGTTAGAGAGGACTACTCTCTGGGAGTTCAGTTCCGCTATAGCCAAGTGCTGATAAGGAGTGTAAAGTTCCTTTATAATTTTTCCCTGAGGAAATATCGTCTCCCAGCGTAGGCGGTTCAAATTCCTCTCTAAAAAATTTAGCCTGCTTACAGAGAAGAGATAAAAGAGGAGTAAAAATCCAGCGCAGAAACTGATTCCCTTTCTGCGGTAATTTAATCCCGCCAGCAGAGAGAATAGAAGGAAGATGCCAGAGAAGGAGAGAAGGACTACCAGAGGGGAAACTAATTTTATGATCAGATAGGTTATGGATATTCCGGAGATAAAACTACCGAAAGATTCCCAGATGTATGCCCGGGATACTACCTGCGCGTCTTTCTCCTCTGCGGTCTTCAGAAACCTGCATCCAGAGGAGAAGATAAGTCCCGTGAGTAGAGAAAATGGTAGATTGACGAAAAAACTTACTGGGAGGGCTTTGGTAATTAAAAATAATTCCCAGGGTTGAATACCTGCTAATTTCCTGAAAATTCTGAACAGGATGAATTCGGAAAACGCAGAGAGTGGATAGAGGAGGAGAAAGCTCAGAAAGTATTCAGAGATTTTATTCTTCCAGATAACTAAACTTGCTCCCAGAGCGATCCAGAAAAACCAGCTGGCATAAAATATCCCAATAGCTAATTCATTTCCCTCAAAGGAGATCAGATATTCCCGGATTAAGATGGTCTGGACGCTAAGCGAAAAAGCCCCTAAAAGGAAAAATATAGCCAGGAGAATGAATTTCCTCATTCCTCAGAGAAGACCTCAGCTTGGAAGGTATAAAATCTCGCGCCTTCCCTCCAGGCATAAGGGTCGAGTCCCGCTTTCAGTGAAAGATGAATTAATGTCCTCTCTAAATCCCATCCCTGCTCAGGTGCTACCTGAGGTAGAAATACTGCACGGTGAAAACCCTTAATCATATATATCCCATCTCTGCCAATAACTATGTCTTTATAGCTGGGCACTTCTTTAGGTGGAGTTAAAGCTGAGATCTCAATCTTGATTTTATCTAATTCCTCAGGTCTTACAGGAGGAAACCTGGGGTCATTGACCGCTGCATCAATGGTATGGTCTATGACCACCTGATACAATGGACGAGCTGGAAATATCTCCCCAATACAACCTCTCAACTGATGGTCCTTATGCAGGGTCACAAACCCTCCTCTTTTCTGTTTCATTCCTGGGGTGAGCTCTATGCCCAGTTCTTCAGGTGTTGGTGTTTTTCTTTTCCTTATATAGCTTTCCAAGACAGCTCTGGAGAGTTTAAGTAGTTGTCTTTTCTCCTCAGGAGTTAATCCCTCAGCTTCTTCTGGCTCCGGATCCTCGACTTTCTTCACATCTTTTTCTCGATAGAAGGCTATAGAGATATAGCTTACTGAATTGGAGAAATCATTAAGTATCCTTCCTGAGGTATCGTATTTCAATATCTCACATTTGCAATCCTTAGGTAGTAGATTTAAGAGTATAGCGATGGGTACATAGCCGCAGATTGTAATCCCAGTCTTCTGTACATAGGACAAGAATCCCTTACTGTCTAAATTCTTTATGTACTTACAGGCAGTAAGGTCAAGTTTCTTCAGATTTTCCTCCACGTTATCTCTGAAAGGGATATAGCCGTAATTATATCCATAATGGGTAAAATCTGAACTGGCGATAAACAGGGTCTCCTCATCCAGATATCTCTTTAAGACCTTAGCTATCCGTTTTATCTTTTCTTCATCCAGGTCTCCAACTACAATAGGTATCAGTATGAAATTCTTTAAGCTCGCCTGGAGAAAGGGGACTTGGATTTGGACGCTGTGTTCATAGAGCTGGACACGATTATCCACTTGGAATAATTCTTTTTCCTGAAGAAGCTCATCTATCACCTGCTTATCTATGGGGACATTTCCCAATGGTGTCTGCATAGAGTCATAATCAGTAAGGATTGCCTTTTCAATATAAGCCCGATGTGATGGCCCTAAGATGAAAACCCGTTTGATATTTTTCCCCAGAAGTAATTTATATCCGTAACTTGCTGTCTGTCCGGAATAGACATATCCTGCATGGGGGACGATAAGGCCCAGGGGTTTGAAGTCTTTTTTAAGCTGGACATTAGAGAAAAACTCATAGAGCATCTTTTTCACTCCACTCTCAGTCCCGGGATACCAGCTCCCTGCAAGAGTAGATTTCAATACCTTTCCCTCTGCCTTCACAGTTATCACCTCCAGAAAGATTAATAGATAGATTAATTTTCTCATCCTGCCCAATTATGAGAGAGATATAATACCCTGGGATTAAATTCCTTTATCTTCATTTGAGGTATTTTTCTTCTCTTTCCCGGTATGAGTTTAATTGGGATCAAGCTTAAGATGAATAGGAAGATAATGAATTCCCCCAGAAATTTTAAAAATTCCCTTCGGTTCATATCCTTATAGAATAAATTCTCCAGATTTTTAATTAATCTTTCCATCTCCCAGGTATTTTTTCTCCACAGAATTTACATTTTCCCATAAGAATATTATACTCCAAAATTTGATATCCTACCCTTTTTATTAAAATATTTTTGCAATTGGGACAGAATGTAGATTCTTCCTCAGCTCCCAGGATGTTGCCGATGTAAACGAATTTAATACCGCAGTTCAAGGCGATTTGCCGGGCTTTTTTTAAAGTAGAATATGGCGTAGGGGGCAGATTGGTCAGAAGGTAATGAGGATAAAATCTGGAGAAATGTAAGGGGACATCATCTCCAAGATTTTTTACAATCCATTTACACATCTCCTCTATCTTTTTGAAGTCGTCATTCAAAGTCGGGATGAGTAGATGAGTGATTTCCAGCCAGACATCCATCCCCTTAGCTAGGAGAAGTGAGTCCAGAACAGGTTTGAGCCTTGCAGTGGTGATTTTCCTGTACATCTGGTCGTCAAAGAATTTAAGGTCGATGTTTGCAGCATCTACGTAGCGATACAATTTACGAAGTGGCTCTCGGTTAAGGTATCCTGCGGTGACCAATACATTTCTCAGACCATAGGCTTTAGCCATAATAGATGTATCCAGGGTGTATTCATAGTAAGCTAGTGGCTCAGTATAGGTGTAGGCGAGCATCGAGAGGTTGTATTTTAAGGCCAAGTTCACCAGGTCCTGAGGAGGCAGTCTGTAAGAAGGGATATCTTCAGGGTTTGCCTGAGAGATCTGCCAGTTCTGACAGTTCTTACAGTGGAGGTTACAACCAGCAGTGGCGATGGAGAGGATTTTTTCTCCAGGATAAAAGTGAAATAATGGTTTTTTCTCTATGGGATCAATGTGAATTGCACAGGGATGTCCATAGGTGAGGGTAATCAGTTTGCCATTAAGATTGAATCTGATTTTACAATCTCCGCGTTCTCCAGGGTTTATTATACATTTTTTGGGGCACAGTTGACATTGAACTGATTTCATAAGGATATTATAACTCACATTATAATTTTGAAAGGAGATTTTTTGATTGCATTGATGCTGTATAAGTGGTGAAAATATAATTTAAGGTAGATTATGAAGTCAGTTTTTCTCAATCTTTTAATTCTGGGACTGATATTAAGCGGCTGTGTGACTACTACCGGTCCTTATGTCTCTCCGGGGGAGGTTTATCAGACTGCAGAGGAACTGAAGGTAAAGGCCTTAAAATTCAGACTTCAGAAAGAGAAGAAAGTGGCAGAGGTTGGTTATCGACTCTTGAAATCCATAAAAGAAAAACTCGGAAGTTACCCTTACATAGGAGCCAGATTTATAAAGGTAGATGATTATGTGCGCAGATTATTTGGTATTACTTCCACATATCCCTATGCCATTGCTTACTGTGTGAATGGTAGCCCTGCTTACAAGGCAGGCTTGCAGCCGGGAGATGTGATAAAGGAGATAAATGGGATAAGAATTTATTCTCCCTCTGCTCTGGGCAGTGTTTTAAGAAACATTAAGCCAGGCGAGAGAGTGAACTTTATTGTTATAAGGGGGGATAAGGAAGTTTATTTAAATTTTGTTACTGGTGAGATACCCGCTGATGTTACTTTTAGAATGGTTGACGAGGAATCTGTAAATGCCGGTGCTACATCCAATCAGGTTGTGGTTACTTATGGCCTGATGAGATTTATAAATTCCGATGATGAACTGGCAATAATTCTGGGGCATGAACTTGCTCATATCATCCGGGGACATATCGCCAAGAGGATGGGCACTGATTTATTAGCAGTTCTGTTGGGAATTGCTGCTGGTTATGGTGCCGAAAGTATCTCTCCCGGAAGCGGGGATGTGGTGATGCAGGGAGTGGGTTCTGCTTTCAGTAGTTATTATTCCCGGGAGTTTGAAAGAGAAGCAGATTATTATGGTATTCTCTATGCTTATCGGGCAGGTTATGATATTCATGCCGGGATTGATGTCTGGGAAAGATTTGCAGTGGAAGTTCCTCAATCTCTGACCAGAGATTTCTTCAGTACTCATCCCACATCTGCTGAACGGCTTCTAAGGATAAAGAAGATTGTGCAGGAACTGGAAGCAGAAGGGAAAATTCCTTCCAGATAACCATGGCGGTTAGATGTCCTAAATGCGGGAAAGAATATGATATTGCTCTTTTTCAATTCGGTTCCAGAATAAGATGTGATTGTGGAGAGGTATTCAGTCTTAAAGAGGCAAATCGGGAAAGTCAAGATGAGTTTGGTTTTCTAAAAGACCTTCTCCGGGAAATAGAAGTAAGAAAAGAAGATGAAAAGGTCCTTAAAGTTCAAAGAGAAGCAGATAAAATCTGTCAGATGATTCTTAATCCCGGTTTTGATAGAGTGGATATAGAAATTGCCAAGCAGCAGTTTTTAAATTTGTTACAGGAGTTGTTCCCTGATAAAATACATCTGTATGATTTAATCTTTGAACCTCGTTTTCAGCGGCTGTGGGAGCAGTTCAGGAGGTAATATGAATCTCTGGATTGCGGTTATTTATTTAGTACTGATATTGTTTTCATGGTTATTCATTTTCTTCGGTGGCTTTGGCACTTTCTTGATCCTGTTATTTTCCCTCATCTATGCTTTAATTACTGGATTTGAATTTATTAATGGCAAGACATTGATTGCTCTGGGTTTATTATGTCTTGCAGGAGAATTGTTTGATTACATTTTTATATATCTGGGAGCAAAAATTGGAGGCGCCAGCAAAAAGACTGCAATGGGAGCAATTGTGGGAGGATTGATTGCAGCAGCAGTTTCTCTGGCTTTTTATGGAGTGGGATTATTTTTGTTTACAATTGTGGGTATTTTTCTGGGAGCATTTATTGTGGAGTTGAATGAGAAGAAGGATGTGCTTAAAGCCCTGAAAGCAGGATTGGGAAGTCTGGTGGGAAGATTCTCAGCAGTGATATTTAAGGCTCTGTTAGGATTAGTAATGGTGATTATTATTTTCTACCATATCATAACCGGTTGGAAGTAAAAATTAGTTGCAATTTTCTTTAGATTTTGTATTATTAACTGGTATTATTCCGGCTTATGAAACATAAAAACTTTAATATTTTTATTGCCATATTATTATTTCTGTTTACCTCCTGTGCTCGTGAGGAAATTCCTCCTGATCAACCTTCGGGTTATATTCAGATTAAAGGTTCTGATACCATGGTCAATCTTATGCAGGCACTGGCTGAAGAGTTTATGAAAAAATATCCCTATGTGTTTGTGGCTGTTACTGGTGGAGGCTCGGGTATTGGAATTGCTTCTCTTATAAATGGGACCTGTGATATTGCTTCTGCTTCTCGCAGGATGAAACCTAAGGAAATTAAGTTAGCCCACAAGCGGGGAATAGAGCCTCAGGAGTTCATTGTGGGCTATGATGGCATTGCAGTTGTTGTTAACC
>NATI01000020.1 GCA_002085265.1 Candidatus Omnitrophica bacterium 4484_49
CCAGAAAAATTTACAGGGATACCAGTTTACTTCTGAAAATTTATACTCGTGAGTTTGGCAAGATAGAGGGCATCGTCAAAGGGGTAAGGAAAATAGATGATTATGGAAGATACGATGGGCTTTTAGACCTGTTCTCGGAATATGAGGTGGTCTTCTATCGTCGCCGGAGGTCAGAATTGAAATTATTTGTTCAGTTTTATCTGTTAAACTCTTGCTGGGATTTCACACGGGATTATAAAATTTTCTGTGTCTTGAGTTCAGGATTTGAGTTTCTGGATTTCATCATGCCCTGGGAACAACCCAGTGGAAAGGTTTACGAGCTTATAGGGGAGTTTTTAAACTGCCTGGACGTAAGGAGTGTAGAGAGTTATTACTATGCTTTCCTGTTCAAACTATTAAAACTCTCGGGATTTAATCCTCAGATTGATGAGTGTATTCTGTGTGGAGAAAAGGTTCTGCGGGAAGCATATTTTTCTATCCGTGAAGGAGGACTTATCTGTCCCCGGTGTAAAGAAAAAGTCCGTAATTTGCGGAAATTGTCCCCCGGGGTTATAAGGTCGATAAATTTTCTGGAGCAAGAACCATGGATAAATGTCTCGAGGTTAAAGCTTTCCACCGAGGTTAAAAGGGAATTGAAAAAACTGGTGAGAGATTTCATAGGTTTTCATCTTGACTATATCCCCAGAACATGGGGATTGCTGGATAGGGAAAAGATATTGAGTATATGATAAAAGATACAACTTTTGAAAAAGCGCTGGCTATTTCTATAACTCTTCATATTGTAATTCTGACGCCCTGGCCGGGATTCCAGTTTTGGAAACGAAAACCTTATAAATCTCAGAAAATTTCGCCTGAAATAGTGGTCTATAATTATAAAGTGAAGGAAGAAAATATTTTTAAAGTTGAAGAGCAACGTAGGGAAACCTCAGAGTTTGAGAAACCACCTCTTGATACTTCCTCTCAGAAAAAAGAGAGTGTTTCTCCTCAGGTAAAAGATGAGAAGGAAACCGAAGATAACCCCCAAAAAATTAAAGTCCATCCCGGACCTCGCAGGGTAGAGGCGAAAGATGTGGATGTTAAAAAGGATAATGTCGTGAGTCTTTCGGGTGACCTCAATGCCAGAACCATTCCCCAGACTGTGCTAAATTATTACCGTGCGATCCGAGAAGAGATTAAAAAACGAGCTTATTATTATAAACCCCAGATTCAGGGCAATGGGGTTGTGACGGTTTTATTCACACTTTCCCGCGATGGGGTATTGAGGGATCTGGCAGTGGAAGAGGCCAATTCCACAAGTCAGGATGCTTTCCGGAAGGCAGCTTTAAAAAGTATAAAGTATGCCTCTCCTTTTCCACCGTTCCCCTCGGAATTGAAAGAGGATTACATTACATTCAGCATTACAATTGAATTTAATTTAGTAGGAAGGTAAGAAAATAGTCAAACTCCTGCTTTAATTCTTGGTATGGGACTAAAATTCACTATTTATACGCAAACTTTTTAAAAGTAATTAGTAATTTGTATTCCAATAAGTTATGTGTTATAATTAAAATTATGAATAAAAAATTACTTATAATATTAGAGATTTTTGTAGTGACAGCTTTGTATACTCCATATTTGTGGGGAATAGAGGTGCATGAGGTTGTTACAGATCCTTTAACTCAGGATGTTTTGGGAAATTGTATTACAAAACTGGTTTTTCCAACTGGCATTAACACCGATTCTGATTATAAAGAGGTGAAAGAACTTATTTCCACTCTTTATGATACATATGGAATGACTCATGATATTTTTATAAGCCAGGTTGGTTTTAATGGAGATGTTTTTTATTGGAAATTAGATAGATTTGATGGTCAGGAACCAATTTTTGTTCCTCTTCAAAAAGTCCCCGGAATTTCTTCAGAAATTACTTTAGAAGAATTCGTTACTAGAAGATATCCTTCTGCTTTTGGAATTCATTTAGCTCCCAAGTCCAGTATAAATCCTTACCTTCCTGAAGTATCTTTACCATCTTCTCAGAATCTCTATGGTTCTTTGCCTGCTAATGCTCCCCACTGGCTCAAAAATGTTCCCTGGTATCTGGTACAGGATGGAGTGGATTATGTAAAAAGAACATATAATGCCGATCTGGGCACCTGGGAAACATATCTTATGGCTGCTATCTGGGATGCAGAAGGAGCGGATTTAAAAACTGCTTTTGGTATAAGACATTACGATAATGCTTACGATAAGGCAGAGGAGTGTGCAGCTACTATTTATAAGTATATCAATAGATTCTGGAACCATCTGGAAGAGATAAAAAATAATCCTCAGGAGGCGGAGCAGTTTGGTAAGGCTCTGGTTGCTACTGCTGCTCTGGAGTTGTACAGAGCGGGAGAAGATCTTTTTGAATATTTCCGAGCAAATGTTCTTAAAATGCTGGTTCCAGACTATTTAGATTTTCTAAACAGGGGAAAGGAATCTAATATCGATAAGGCAGATACGGCAACAAAAAGATTGAACTATGCCCAATTTTTACTTGAGTTTATCCCCGAAGATTTTAGTGTCAATTTTGATTATAGAAGGGTGGCAAGATATTTTCTGGACAGATTCCAATCCGCTTCTGAAAGCGATCAATTTTTGATATTTGCTACCTTTTTACTTCCTTATGAGGGTATGAACTATTCTTCAGGTTATTGTCCTATCTGGGATATGGGAGGTGGTTTCTGGAGAGGAGCCTATGAGGAAAAACCCGGGCATTTTGAGTTGAACTCTAATTGGGGTATGAATGTCTACAGTAATCTCAGTTACCTGTTGAGGGAGATGCCTACTGTACCTGTGACTACTCCTATAGTCAGTTATTTTCTTTCCAGAAAATACTTTTAATTTTTTCCCTTTTATGTATAATCTATAAAAATCTCTCAGGAGGTGTAATATATGCAGGTATTGGAAATAATACGGACGAAGTGCACTCCAGAAAGTTTTGAAAAACTTCTAACAGTTAAAAATCCTGAGGTTGTTGATTTTATAGTTAAATATGTTGAACTCTGCAATCCCGATAAGGTATTTGTGAGGGCTGATTGTGAGGAGGATGCCAGTTATATCAGAAAAAAGGCAATAGAACTGGGAGAGGAAAAGCCACTTAAAATCAAAGGGCATACTGTCCACTTTGACGGGATTTTTGACCAGGCAAGGGATAAAGGTAATACTAAATTTCTGGTTACACCCGAAATCAATCTTGAGGGATTGAACTGTATAAATAGAGAGGAAGGACTTGAGGAGATGATGGCACTTCTCAAAGACAGTATGAAAGGAAAAGAGATGTATGTGTTGTTTCTGTGTCTGGGTCCAGTAAATTCTGAATTTTCAATTTATGCTCTTCAACTTACTGATTCGGCATATGTTGCACATTCCGAGGATATCCTTTATCGCCCGGCTTATGAAATATTCAGAAATAATCCTGATATAAAGTTTTTCAAATATGTTCATTCTGCAGGAGAACTTGATGACAGAAAGAATAGCAAAAATATAGATAAGAGGAGAATCTATGTGGATTTTTTGGAGAACACCGTTTACAGTGTCAATACTCAATATGCTGGTAATACAGTGGGATTGAAAAAACCTTCTCTGAGGTTGGCGATAAGAAAAGCAAGTAAAGAAGGCTGGCTGGCAGAACATATGTTTTTGATGGGAGTTAAAGGGCTGGAGGAAGGTGAGCCCAAAATTTATTTTACAGGGGCATTTCCCTCTGGATGTGGTAAGACTTCCACCTGTATGGTGGAAGGGGAAAGCATTGTGGGAGACGATATTGCCTACCTCAGAAAAAAAGATGGGAAGGTTTATGCAGTTAATGTGGAAAGAGGAATTTTCGGGATAATCAGAGATGTGAATCCTGTTGATGACCCCTTAATATGGGAGATGTTGAATAAAGAGGGAGAAGTTATTTTCAGTAATGTTCTCATCAAGGATGGTATTCCTTACTGGCAGGGTGATGGTAGAATTTCGCCTACACAGGGTGAGAATTTCTCCGGAAAATGGTATGTGGGTAAGGTGGATAAATTCGGAAATGAGATACCTTTTGCCCATCCCAATGCTCGCTATACTATGAGGTTGAAGCCATTAAAAAATGTAGACCCCGAACTGGAAAATCCCCAGGGCGTGGAGGTGGGAGGTATTATCTATGGGGGAAGGGATTCTGATACCTGGCCAGCGGTATTTGAAAGTTTTGACTGGGAGCAGGGAGTGATTACAATAGGAGCGGCTCTGGAATCTGAAACCACCGCTGCTACTCTTGACAGAGTTGGGGAGAGAAAATTTAATCTCATGGCAAATTTAGATTTTCTTTCCATACCTGTTGGAGAATATATTCAGAATCATCTTAATTTTATCTCGGGTTTGAAAAAAACTCCCCGGATATTTGGAGTGAACTATTTTCTCAAGGATGAAAATGGCCGTTACCTTACAGGTATGCATGATAAGAGGGTATGGCTTAAATGGATGTGGTTGCGTGTGAATAATAGAGTGGATGCTATTACCGCCCCTATTGGTTATCTTCCATACTATCAGGATCTAAGAGAATTATTTTCTCAATTGTTATCTAAGAATTTCTCCGAGGATGATTATATAAAAATTTTCAGTATCAGAGTTTCTCATAACTTGGAGAAGATTCAAAGGATTTTCAATATCTACAAAGGGTTTAAAAACATTCCCGATAGGGTATTTGAAGTTTTACAGCAGCAGGCCCAGCGGTTGAAGTCAGCCCGGGATAAATTTGGAGATATTATTCCTCCCCATAAATTTTTATAATATGAGCAGAGTATATTTAACCAGAGAGGGTTATGAGAAATTAAGGAAGGAATTGGAATATTTAAAGACTGTGAAACGCAGAGAAATTTCTAAAGCCATAGAGTATGCTCGTTCTCTGGGAGACCTTAAGGAAAATGCTGAATATCAGGCAGCCAAAGAAGCCCAGGCACTGAATGAGAAGAAAATACACCAACTGGAGCAGAAACTGGCAAATGCCGAGATTATTGATGATATGGATATCGCCAAGGATGAAGTCAGAATCGGTGCCAAGGTGAAACTTCTGGATTTAGATACCCAGGAAGTGGAGGAATATACATTTGTGAGTCCAGAAGAGGCAGATCCGTCCCGGGGTTTAATTTCGGTTTACTCACCTATTGGAAAGGCACTTCTGGGACATAAAAAGGATGATATCCTGGAGATAAAAGTTCCTGCCGGAGTTTTAAAATATAAAATTCTGGATATAACCAGATACCTCTGATAGGGAAGAATTTTTCTGTTATCATCAATTCATTTGACTTTCTTTTTATAAAATCGTTGACTATTTAACAGTTTTACCTTACATTATATTTATAAAAGAAGGAGGTGTGTAATGGTTAAGTATGTAGTGTTAGTGGTGGGTGTAATTTTTGTGATACTGGGTATCTGGGGTGTGATAGTGTGGTGGCCTGACTTTTTGACTGTTCTTAAAGGTGGAGGAACTCCGTTTCTGGCTTTTATAGGAGCTATAATGGCAATAGCTGCGGTAAGTGAGATAAGAGATGCTATTGCCAGGAAGAAAGAAGAGGAGAAGGAAAAGGAGCAGGAGAAGCAGGAATCTCAGGAAGGACAGAAACAAGAATAAGTTTATAGAGTTTATAATGGGAAAGAAGGGGAGCTTCAACGCTCCCCATTTTTATTGGTATGGAAAAGCTTAATAACTATTTGCAGTTGCTATCTAAGCTGGCAAGGCCTAACGATATTTATCTCGTGGGAGGGCTTATCCGGGATTTGCTTTTAAAAATCAGAGGCGAAGTTTTAGATTGTGATGTAGTAATTAAAGGGGATGTCCGTCAAATAAGTAAAGAATTCTCTAATCGGCTATCTGCTACCTGGTTTGTCCTTGATGAAGTAAATCAGATTTATCGCGTGGTGATGAAGGATTCCAATTTGAGATTTGACTTTGCTCCTTTAAGAGGTAACGATATTCGCGAGGATTTAAAGTCCAGAGATTACACCATAAATGCCCTGGCGGTGAAAATAAAGGATAAGTTGACCCTGGAGGAGAAAGATATAATAGACCCTCTGGGGGGATTGGAGGATCTGAATCGCCGGATAATAAAAGCGATATGTGAGGAAAATCTTATTGCTGACCCCGTAAGGATTTTAAGAGGGGTGAGTTTAAGCAGCGAATTGAATTTTGATATTGAAGAACACACATTGGGTCTTCTTTCCAGACATGCCGGATTGCTTTCTGAGGTGCCGGGAGAAAGAATCGGTGAGGAGTTGTTTAAAATTTTGAAGCATCCTCACTCAGGGAAATATTTCGGTTTGCTCAATAAATTGAAAATACTGGATGTAATTTTTCCGAGTTGGGAAAATCTGAGAACCCCCCCACCTGGTCCTTATCATCATTTGCCCATAGATGAACATTCCCTGGAGACTTTGAGATGTCTGGAAAAAGCATGGCCGGAGATAAAAGAGCATGAGGAGTTGCTTGCCTATATCGAAGAAAATGTCAGAGAAGGGCGGAGAAGATATGATGTTTTAAAACTGGGTTGCCTTTTGCATGACATTGGGAAACCACCTGCTTATCATGTGGAGGATGGCAAACTGAAATTTACAGGGCATGAAAAGATTGGAGCCGAGATTACAAAAAGAATATGCCAAAGATTGAAATTCTCTAATAGAGAGACTGATATGCTATATAAGTATGTTTATTACCATTTAAGACCAGGATTCCTTGTGGATTGTATTCAAATTTCCCGGAGAGCGGTGTTCAGGTATTTCCGGGATACTGCAGAGGAAGCTGTGGCGATATTGTTACTCTCTCTGGCGGATAAAGAGGCGACCAGGGGAGAACTTGCTGATGAACAGGACATCGTAAGGCATCGGATGGTGATATGGGAGTTAATTCGCAACTATTTCAGTAAAAAAGAAGAAGTAAAGCCTCCCAGATTGGTTACAGGGTGGGATGTTATGAAAGTGTTGAATATCCCTCCGGGACCTGTGGTGGGGAGGATACTACGAGAGGTGGAGGAAGCGCAGGCGGAGGGAAAAATAACCACCAGAGAGGAGGCCCTCAATTATATAAAGATAATTTATAATCAGATTAGAAACGCTGATGTTGAAAAATAATTTGGGAGTTGTTATATTATAAGCGCGAATTTACCAATAAGGAGAGGTGCGAGAGCGGCCGAATCGGAGCGATTGGAAATCGCTTGTCCCGTTAAAAGCGGGACCCCGGGTTCAAATCCCGGCCTCTCCGCCATCGCCAATAATCTAGAATAGTTGAACAAAAAAATTTTTTTATACTTTGTAGTTACTCTGGTATTAACTTCCTGTGGAAGTAAATCGGTTAAAAATATAAATTCCAGAGGGGAAAACATTGTGTGTTTCGGAAACAGCATCACTTACGGTTTAGGTGCTTCTCCTGGGCATGATTATCCTTCTCTGCTGGCAAAAAAGTTAAATCTAACAGTAATTAATGCTGGTAAAAGTGGTGATACCACTGAAGGAGCATTGCAGAGACTCCAGCATGATGTTCTGGATAAAAAGCCTTATCTTGTAATTGTGGAACTGGGGGCTAATGATTATCTGAAGGGGATAAGCGCAGAGGCCACACTTAAAAATCTGGAAGAAATAATAAAAAAAATTCAACAAGCAGGAGCAATGGTGGCGATAACCGAAATTCACACTGGCTTTATAATGAGGAAGCAGGCAAGTGGAATTAGAAGATTGGCAAAGAAGTATCGGTGTTTATTTATTCCCAATATTCTGGAAGGTATATTGGGGGAGGGAGAATTGTGTTCTGATGCTATTCATCCCAACGATAAGGGATATGAGATAATAGCAGAGAGAGTGTATCGGGCAATTAAGCCCCTGATAGCCAGAAGGCTGTCCCAGCGGTAAAGAGTCATTTATTTTAATTAGTTATTTGACGGCTTTTTGTTTTAATATATAATCTAATTGAAAATGAAAACCAGTTTCAGTTACGAGGGGATAAAGAAGAAAGGGTATAAAGTTACTCGCCAGAGAGAAATTATCCTTGATATTTTAAGAAAGGCAAATGTGCATTTAAGTGCCGACGAGATTTATATTAAAGCCAAAAGTAGAAGTCCTGGTATAGGTCTGACCACCATTTACCGCACACTGGAAATGCTTTATAATCTGGGGTATGTAAACAAGTACGATTTTGGAGAAGGAAGGGCAAGATATGAACTTAATGATACCATGGTTGAAACCTGTAAGCACCATCACCATCTGGTATGCCTGAGGTGCAATCGGGTCATAGATTATACTGATTTTGTCCCTCAGGAAACAGAGCTGATTACAAAAACTATTTCTGGTATCTCCAGAAAGTATGGGTTTAAGGTTCAGACCCATATCATTCAATTTTATGGTATATGCAAGGAATGTCAGAAAAGAAAAAATAAAAATGGAAGATTATAAGTTTAAATATATTTATGGTCCGGTCTCCTCCTGGCGTTTGGGTTCCTCTCTGGGAATAGACCCTCTGGCTCAGGAAGTGAAAATTTGCAGTTTTAACTGTGTTTACTGTCAGCTGGGGGAAAAAGGGGTTATGACACTGGAGAGAAAAATATATGTTCCTGCAGAAAAGATTATTGAAGAACTGAAACGAGTCCCTGATGTTAAAGTGGATTATGTAACCTTCTCCGGGACAGGTGAGCCCACTCTGGCGGGTAATTTAGAAGAGATTATAGATGGTATAAAAATGATAAGAAAGGAACCGTTAGCCATCCTTACCAATGCGAGTTTGTTTTCTCAAGAGGAAGTTAGAAAGAGTTTAAATAAAATTGATTTTGTCATTGCCAAACTTGATGCCTGCTGTCAGGAAGTTTTAGAGAAGGTGAACAGACCTGTTAATGGTGTTGATTTTGCTCACATAATTAAGGGTATAAAAAAATTTAGAAAGGACTATCAGGGTAGATTTGGGATTCAGATAATGTTTGTTAATCAAAATAAAGATTCTGCTTCTGCGATTGCTGAAATTCTGGAGGAGATAAGACCTGATGAAGTTCAACTCAATACTCCTTTGAGACCCTGTGGTGTAAACCCTCTTTCGGTTCAGGATATGGAAGAGATTGAGGCCTGTTTCCGTAAATTTAATGTCAGAATGGTATATAAGGCAGAACATAAAAAGGTAAATCCATTGAGTGATGGAGATACTCTTAAAAGAAGAGGAAAAATATAGAAGTTATATGCTTTTTATGAATATAAATAAAATTCTGTCTTTAAGAATTGGTAAACTGGGGAAATTGCAGTTTGATAAAGGAAAATATATTTATGTCGGTTCAGCCCGTAAGGGGCTCAATAGTCGGATACAAAGGCATCTTGCAAAAAATAAAAAATTATTCTGGCATATAGATTACCTGACAATTCATCCCCGGGTTGAGGTGTTTAAAATCGGCCTTTCAGATATAGAGGAATGTAAACTTGCGGGTTTCCTGAAAAGGAGGTTAGATGTAATCCCTGGATTTGGTTGTTCAGATTGTAACTGTGAGGGTCATCTTTTCAGATACGACAGGGAAGTGAGTTTTCCGAAAGGGGTGAAAATTTTATGGGTATGATAGTGGATCTTACTCGGCTTAACCCTGGAGAAGAAGGAGTGGTCAGGGAAATAATCGGTGGACCAGGACTGATTCGGAGATTGGAAAATATGGGGATAAGGACAGGGCGTAAGATTAGAAAAATGAGTTCTCATTTCTGGCACGGTCCTCAGACCGTTCAAGTGGGAAATACAAATTTAGCACTGGGATATGGGATGGCTAAAAAGATTCTGGTAGAGGTTGAAAGATGAAAAAAATCCTTCTGGTCGGCAATCCCAATGTGGGTAAAAGTGCGATTTTTTCCCGGCTGACAGGTGTTAAGGTCGTGGTGGCAAATTATCCTGGCACAACAGTGGAGTACACAAAGGGTAAAACAAGATTACTGGGAGAGGCAGTGGAAATAATAGATGTCCCCGGTATATACAGTTTATCTCCGACCTGTAAGGCTGAGGAAGTTGCGGTTAAGATGGTATCTGAGGCTGATGTGATAATAAATGTCGTGGATGCTACCAATCTGGAGAGGAATCTTTCTTTGACTCTGGAGTTAATTGAGAAGGGGTATCCTGTGATTATAGCATTGAATTTCTGGGATGAGACAAAACATAAAGGTATAAATATAGATGTAGATAAACTCCAGGAACTTCTGGGCGTTGCGGTTGTCCCCACCTGTGGGCTTACAGGAGCAGGTATAAGGGAATTAGTAGTGAAGATGAGAGAGGCGAAGCCGGGGAAAAAGGTGGATATTGACTACCATCTTCGATGGCAGAAAATAGGGGAGATTGTAAATCAGGTTCAGAAGCTCACCCATCATCACCATACATTTCTGCAAATCTTAGAAGAACTCAGTATAAAGCCTTTCATTAGAATACCTGGCGGCCAGTGGTTACGAAAATAAGCCAGGCACTGGGAGGGAAAGGGTTGGTGCATTATATCCTGATAGGGAACCTTATAAACGGGGAGATAGATTTCGGGTTGTCGTTTGGACTTCTTACCACAGGACTGTATATTCCGATTGTCGCTGTTTTGCCTTATATATTTAGTTTTTATCTGATGTTGGGAATACTTGAGGATTTTGGATATTTACCCCGACTTGCTGTTCTGGTAGATAACCTTATGCACAAACTGGGGCTTCACGGTTATGCTATCATATCCATGATTCTTGGGTTAGGATGTAATGTGCCAGGTGCCCTTGCCACACGGCTTCTGGAGAATCGTAGAGAAAAATTTATTGCCTCTACACTAATGGCAATTGCTGTGCCCTGTATGGCTCAAATTGCAGTTATAGTGGGGCTTGTAGGTAGAAGAGGTTTTTTACCCCTGGGAACTGTATTCTTTACACTTTTTATCCTCTGGGTTGGCCTGGGATTTATGTTGAATAAAATTTTAAAAGGTGAAACTCCTCCTTTACTTCTGGAAATTCCTCCTTACAGAATGCCGGTATTAACTGTGGTTATCAAAAAATTGAGCTGGAGGATAAGAAGCTTTCTATTTGCGGCTATTCCCTATGTGCTTCTGGGAGTTTTTGTGGTCAATATGCTTTACGCACTGAAGGTTATTGATTTTCTGGCGAAAATTTTCACCCCAGTTTTAAAGAATATCTGGGGGTTACCTCCCTCTGCTATCTCGGCACTTCTGGTTGGATTTTTGAGGAAGGATGTGGCTGTGGGAATGCTTGGGCCTTTGAATTTAACTACCAAACAGTTAATTATAGGTTCGGTAATTCTGGCAGTGTATTTCCCCTGCGTGGCAACTTTTGTTGTATTAATTCGGGAACTGGGAATAAGAGATATGATAAAATCTGCTATACTGATGATTATGACTGCAATAATTGTGGGTGGAATATTGAATCTGATATTGTAATTATGAAATTTGAAGATATAAATAGAGCCAGGAAGATATTGGGGCTGGGAGAAACAGCCACCTTAGAAGAAATTAAAAATGCTTACTATAATTTGGTGAAGAAGTTTCATCCTGATAAATGTCAGGATAGAAGTAAAAAAGAATGTGAGCAAAAGCTGAAGGAGATAAATTGGGCATTTGAGATAATTAAGGATTATATTTATTCTTACCGCATTTCCTTTTCGCAAAAAGCATTCCAGGCTAATTTTACAGATACAGATAAGATAATGCGAGAGCATATGGAACGCTTTTTTAACGGCTGGTGGGCAGATATTTAATGCCCTTTATTACATTTGACTTTTAGCATTCATTTTTTTAGAATTGTTGCTATGAAAATCAAGTTAATCGGGACTATTATTGTAGGTATTTTTTTCTTATCCCATCAGGCATTAGCTTTCTGGATTTGGACGCCAGAACTTGGGAAGTGGATTAATCCCAAGCATTATGTCAGAGATACTCCTGAGGAGCAGTTTAATTTAGGTTATGAGCTCTATCAGGATGGTAAATATAAGGAGGCAATTAAAGAGTTTGAAAAGTTAGTTAAGTATTTTCCGAAATCCAAATATGCCCCTGAGGCCCAGTTTTATATCGGTCAGGCTTATGAAAAATCAGGAGATTATTACCGGGCATTTAAAGCCTATCAGAAAATAATCGATACCTATCCCTATACTGCAAGAGTGGATGAAGTTATATCCCTGGAGTATAAAATAGGTAATCTCTATTTTGTGCGCAGTAACAGAGAGAGAAAGCTAATAGAAAGAATCTCATTTTCCGACGATAATACCAAAGCCATAGAAATTTTTCAGAAAGTTGTGGAAAATGCTCCTTATGGAGAATACGCTCCTCTTGCTCAGTTTAAATTAGGGCTGGTATATAAAAGGATAAAAGATTACACCAATGCCGAAGAAGCATTTAAGAAATTAATCACCAATTACCCCACTTCCGAATTGGTGGATGACGCCATTCTTCAGCTGGCAAAAGTTGTATCGGAAAAAGAGAGGAAGGTGGATTATTCTCAGGAGGCAACAGAGGAGGCGATAAAGAGACTTAAGGAATTATCTACACTGGGAGAGTTGCCTGTGGAAGGTAAGCGAGTGCTTAAGGAGTTGCAGGAAAGAAAGGCGCAGAGTTTGTTCGAAACCGCAAAGTTTTATGAAAAACAGAAATTATACAAAAGTGCTATCATTTACTATGAAGATGTGGTGAGAAAGTATCCTAAAACTTCTTGGGCGGTTAAGGCTGCAGAAAAGCTGGGCATTTTAAATAAGAAGGTTAAAAAGTGAGGAAGCTATTTGTAGGCCTTCTATTTTTCTTTTCAGGATGCGGCTATACTTTAAGAACTGTTGAGAAGTTTGACTATCATACAATTTATATTCCTGTTTTTCAAAATAAGATAAATATCTCAGAGGATTCTCCCAATCGTCAGATTTATTATCCCGGTCTGGAAGTAGAACTTCAAAAAGTTCTTAAAAAGAGGATAAGATATGAGGGGACACTTGTTACTGTATCTGAGCCTGAGGATGCCGATCTTACTCTGGAAGGTGAGGTTCTGGATTTTGACCGTCAGGCTTTGAGGTATTCCGAAGATGAAGATGTGGAGGAGTATAGAGTTTCTGTAAAGGTAAGACTGAAATTGTACGAGAGAGAAAATCTTCTGTGGGAAGATACGCTGGTGGGGGAAGATAGTTATATATTGGCGGGTTCTCATGCCAAAACTGAATCTCAAGCAGTGAATGACGCTCTTGAAGATTTAGCCATAAAAATTGTAGACAGAATTGTCGAAAACTGGTGAGTGCATATCTTATTTATTCTCGGGATTCTTATCTTAAGGAGATTTTTTTAGAAAACCAGATACATATTTATAAACCTCAACAGATATTGAGATACTCTTTGAGGAAGATAAAATTTAGAGAAATTGCTGAAAAACTCTTTAATTTTTCTTTATTTGGCCAGAGGACAATTTATTTTCTTGAGGAGTGTCAGACATTGAGAGAAGAAGACCTCGACTCCTTGAGGAGAATCGATTTCAAGCAGTTAAGTGATCTCTACATTTTCTGCCTTGAGGGTCCGGCTTACTGGAAGGAATTTTCCCGGTGGGAGGGAATATCTGGTGTGGAGATTAGAGAACTGCATTCTCCATCTCCTCAGGAGATGAGAAGATACCTTGAGAGAGCGGTTGCCAGACGGCTTTCTTCTCAGGGGCTGAATTTTCTTTTGAATGTTTATGCCCGGGAGAAGGATTTTAAAGTTATAATAGATGCTGTAACTAAAGCCAGCCTTTTTCAACCAGAAGGTGAGGAGATCTCTCTGGAAGTCCTTAAAAAATTTCTGGAGGAGAAAGAGCCCACTGAAATTAATATCCTCTATACCCGAATAAAAAACAAAGATTTAACCCTTGCTTTATCCGGCTTACAGGCGCTGATAGAGCAGGGATTTAAGCCCGAGGCTGTTTTTTCTATTTTGGTATATAAGCTGGTGAGAGACCCGCAGTTGAAAGGAGAAGACCTGAGGTTTATATTAGAACTGGAAAGAAAACAGAAAACTCAAAAAGTGGATATATTTTTCCTTTTGGTTGAATTGTTGTTTTATTTCTGCCAGCAAGATGTGCTCACTTTGGGATTGGGACTTGAAACATAAGTCCCTGATTCTCAAAATTTCAGTTCTCATCGCCAGCCTTATAGTTACTCTCTCTTTTTATTTTCTATCCCTCCATTTAAGGCAGAGAAGTTTTCTGAGATATAAAGAGAAGCAATGGGTTATCCTGGGTAATGAGGTGGATGAGGTTCTTAAGAAATTTAAAGGTAAAGCAGGCGTTGTAATCGTTGACCTTCAGAATGGCTGGACGATTGCCAGAAATCAAAACGAAAAGTGCCCGGCAGCGAGTGTTATTAAACTCCCCATTGCTGTGGTGGTATATAAAGCGATCGCCGAGGGGAAAGTTTTCAGAGGACAGGTGATAGAGATAAGAAGGTCCGATGTGGTATCAGGGTCAGGAGTTATAAGAAAAAGAAACTTCCCTCGAAGATATACACTTGATGACCTCGTTGCTTTAATGCTCACTGTAAGTGATAACACTGCCTGTAATAAAATAATAAGTCTTCTGGGTTTTGATTATATAAATACCGAAATGAAAAAACTGGGATTACAGGATACTACATTAAGAAGATTTATGATGGATTTCAAAGCCCGGGATAGGGGATTTGAAAATTTCACTTCCGCCAGAGATATAGCTGAGGTCTGGAAATTGTTGTATTATGAGAAAATCCTGGGAGAGAAAGAGAGCAGGTATCTTATAGAACTTTTGAAAAATCAGAAAGTCAATGACCGCATTTCAGGACTTTTAGCCACAAGGACAATTGTGGCCAATAAAACTGGCTTGGAAAGAAATGTCTGTCATGATAGCGGAATAATATTTACTCCCTATGGGGATATTTTAATTGTAGTTTTGGCATCAGATTTTAAGAGTTTTAAACTAGCCAAGGAATTTATAGCCACACTGGCATTTTTAGGTTACAATTATCTTTTGCAATCAGGTTATGAACCACAAAGATTTATCCAGCGTAGTTACAGCCCTGTCTCAGGCTAATCGAGTGTTATTTATTACCGGAGCAGGTGTATCCGAGGAATCAGGTATCCCCACTTATAGAGGAATAGGAGGGATTTATAATCAAAAACTGAAAAATGGAATGGAGGTAGAGGAGTTACTTTCTATCTCCAGTTTTAATACCAACCCCCACCTGGTATGGAAATATATTTATGAGATGGAAAATCGTTGCCGTAATGCTTTACCCAATAGAGGCCACTATATAATTGCTAAAATGGAGGAATTTTTGCCCTATGTTTTGGTTGTTACTCAGAATGTCGATGGGTTACATCGCAAAGCCGGTAGCAAAAATCTTATAGAACTGCATGGATATATTTATAATCTCAAATGTACTGGATGCGGTAAAGAGACAGAAGTTTCTGATTTCAGCCACATAGATATTCCTCCTTACTGCTCTGAATGTGGAGGAATAATAAGGCCAGATGTGGTATTCTTTGGTGAAACATTACCAGTTAAAAAATATTACAGATTAATATCAGAGATAAAAGATGGTTTTGATATAGTATTTTCAGTAGGAACGAGCAGTCTGTTTTCTTATGTAAGCCTTCCAGTGTATGAGATAAAAAATCGAGGAGGATTAACTGTAGAAATAAATCCTTCCTTCACTTCAATATCTCACATTGTGGATATAAAGATAACTATGGAGGCAGGCCCGGCTTTAAGTTTAATCTGGGAAAATTACAGACAGAGATTTAAAATAAAGTAGATACCTGATAAAATATTTTGTCACAAGGAGGTGTAATTATGGTTACAGTGGTAAAGTTAATAGGTGTTATATTTATTGCACTGGGTGTAAGTTTCATTTTTAATCCTCACGGGTTACGGAAATTAATAGAATTTTTCTGTCAAAGTAGTAGAGTATATGCCGTGGCTATTTTGAGAATAATCTTAGGGATTGTATTTCTTATCTCTGCTACCCAATGCAGAAAAGCAGGAATAATGATAATAATAGGTATAATAGTTTTGCTTGCCGGGATTTTAATATTTGTATTAGGACCTGAGAGAATAAGGAAAATGGCTCATCAGGTTGTAAATTCTTCAAATGTAACTTTAAGGTTAATTTCTTTATTGCCTGTTATTCTGGGAGGTTTAATTCTTTATTCTGCCTGAAATGAAATTTTATATTCAGAAGAGAGTTTATTATCACGATACCGATTGTGGAGGAGTGGTTTATTATGCCAGTTATCTTAAACATCTGGAGGAAGCACGGAGTGAGTACTGTGTCCATAAGGGGATAGATCTAAAACGGCTTTCTGAGAAAGGTATATATTTTGTTGTTGCTAGGATTGAGGTTGATTATAAATCTGCTGCTAACTACTGGGATATTTTAAAAATTACTGCTGAAGTTAAGGAAGTTAGAAGGTCTTCATTGATTTTTGAACACCAGATATATAAGGAGGATAAATTACTGGTTTCTGCTAAGACTTACTGGGTGTGTGTGAATAAGGAATTTAAACCTGTTTCCATACCTCAGGAAATAAGAAAAAAGTTACAATAATGGCATTAAGAGTCGCTTTGGTACTGGGAGGTGGAGGTGCACGGGGTTTCGCTCACCTCGGTGTACTGGATGTATTTTGTAAGGAGAAAGTTCATTTCGATTTTATTGTTGGTTGTAGTATGGGAGCGGTTATTGGCGCAGGGTATGCCTGGCATCAGGATGTTACCAGTTTAAGAAAAATGGCTGAAGATAGTGTGAGAAGTGAAGGTTTACAGGAAATAGAAAAATTTTTTAAACAACAGCCTCAGAATGGTAATCGCCTAATCTTTGAGAAATTTGAGAACATGATTAAAAAGATTAATTTTTTTAGCAGAATAAGGAAGAAATGGTTGTTTGAGTCTCAAAACATAAGGGATACCATACTAAAAATTATTCCTGAGGATTTGAAATTCAGTGATTTAAAAATTCCCTTTGCCTGTGTAGGAGTGGATATTTTTACTGGTGAAAGGATAATTTTTAGAGAGGGCAATGTTCTAAATGCAATTCTGGCATCGTCTTCAATCCCTGGTATATTTCCCCCAGTTAGACAGGGAAGAAGATTTATAGTTGATGGAGGAATTGTAAGCCAGTTGCCGGTGGAGGAAGCAAAAATTCTGGGAGCAGATTATGTGATTGCAGTTGATGTTGGAGTTTCAATTCTGTCTCAAGAACTACAGGATGGCATTGATATTTTATTACAGTGTAATAGAATTATGTCTCGGTGGTTGACTGTAAGGAGCAAGAAGAGTGCAGATTTTGTAATTCATCCTGAAGTTGACGAAATTAACTGGCATCAATTTTCCCGATTTGATTTCTGTATAGAAAAAGGAAAACAAAAAGCCTCAGAAAAAATTTCTGATTTAAAGAGGAGTCTGCGGAAAAAGAAACTGAAATCTTTTTTCTCTTCTTTTCCCCTCAGTCATTAGCTATTTGCCATGCGCTAAAAAGGAGGGGTGCCGGAGTGGACAAACGGGCCTCACTCGAAATGAGGTGTC
>NATI01000021.1 GCA_002085265.1 Candidatus Omnitrophica bacterium 4484_49
CATTCCGGTAAGCAAGTTTATATATTTGTTACCCTTAGTTATCCTGTTAGAAACATTGCTTATATCAGGACTGGTACTTTTGTTTTCCAGTTTGCAGGTGAAATATCGGGATATAAAATTTTTTGTGGAGATATTGCTTTTATTCTGGTTTTATATCAGTCCTGTATTTTATCCTCTGAATCTTGTTGCTCAGGTCTCCGATAAGTTCCTTAAGTATTATCTTTTAAATCCCCTGGCTTCTCTAATTACGCTTTACAGAATGGCTTACCTCAAAGATTATCATAAACTCTTACCTCATGGAGTTTCCTGGCCCTATCTTATAATATATCCAACAGTATTTAGTATTATCATTTGTTTTTTGGGCAATTTGGTATTTTCTAAGATGCAAAGGACATTTGCCGATAATTTATGAAGATAGGTAGATTTATTTATCAGGATAGAATTGTATGGGGTATTTTAGATAATGATGGAATTAGAGTATTAGGTAGTTTACCATTTTGCGAGTTGAAGGTAGATAAAGAGATACCGCATCTTGGGGTGAAGCTTCTGGCCCCTGTTCAGCCTTCCAAAATTGTTCTGGTAGGTTTAAATTATAAAGACCATGCGCAGGAATTGGGAATGCCAGTTCCTCTGGAGCCAATTATATTTTTAAAGCCTCCCAGTGCAGTAGTTGGCCCTGAGGAGGATATAGTTTACCCTCCGGTAGTTAATCGTCTGGATTATGAGGCTGAACTGGCAGTGGTTATTAAAAAGAAATGCAAGAATGTTAAAGAAGAAGAGGTAAATGATTTCATATTAGGTTATACCTGCTTAAATGATGTTACTGCCAGAGATTTGCAGAAGAAGGATGGACAATGGACGCGAGCAAAGAGTTTCGATACATTTTGTCCCATTGGGCCTTGGATAGAGACAGACATCGATCCTTGTAATTTAAAAATTCGTTCTTACCTCAACGGAAAATTGAAACAGAATTCCACCACTGCTAATTTTACATTTTCTGTTCCTTTTCTGGTATCATTTATTTCTAAAATTATGACTCTTCTGCCCGGAGATGTGATATCAACTGGTACTCCTCCTGGTATGGGAGAAATGAATCCCGGGGATATAGTGGAAATAGAAATAGAAGGTATAGGAATTTTAAAAAATAAGGTAGCAATTTAAGAATTTGCCTGTCCCCGGGATTTGAGATATAATATTTACAATGGTTAAATATAAGGCATTTACATTAATAGAGTTAATCTGGATTATTGTAATAATAGGAATAATAGCAGTCATAGCAATACCGAAAATTATCAGTTTAAATAAAGATGCCCAGAATGCCGCTGATGATAAAACCATCTCCACCATTAAGACAGTGATTAATTTACTATACATGAAGAATAGAATAGAAGGCAAAGAGGAATATCCAACTGGTGCTGAAATTGCTGATGTTTTGGCCAATCTTGAAATGAAACCCGACTTCGAGCCCCACAGGTGGTGCTATAAGGATTATGGGGATACAGTTATATTTTACTGTAACCATAGCAACACTTATTCTGCCAGTGGCCGCAGATGGTGGACATACTATAGAGTGGATAAGGATGGACATCGTGCAGGAGAAGTGGTAGAGGGTTCAGACAAACACTGATATGAAGTTTGTCCAGATATTAAAGTCCAAAATTAATAACGCAATTATTACTGACCTCCAGCTGGAATACGAAGGGAGTATAGGGATAGATGAGGAAATAATTGCCAGGGTAAATATTCTTCCTGGAGAAAAGGTTCAGGTTCTTAATTACAATAATGGGAGCAGGATAGAGACCTATGTGATTCCAGAAAAGAGTGGATCAAGGAAAGTGGTCCTTTATGGTCCTGCTGCTCGTTGTGGAGAAGTAGGAGATAGGTTATGTATTCTCGCTTACTATCTTGTTGATGAGGAAACTGCTTCCAAGATTAAACCCTATATTTTAGAATTGGGGACATCCGATTCTGTGTAAGAGATATAAATTCTTTTATTTCCCCTTGCATTTTAAATGACGAGGATTATACTTTTTAATTTGTATGAAGATTAAAAAAGCTAAGGCCCCGTTTATATTTTATACCCGTCATAATCTTACTGAATTATTAGGGATAAAAGCCGGCAACTTGTCTCAACTTTTAAAATACATAAGGGAAGTTCCTGGGGCCAGCATATATCATCATACCCATAGATTTTTGCAAATCCACCTTTACCTCTCTCCCGAGCCTCCCAATGATTTCTCATACTGGGTGGTAAATATAATGCGGGAAGATGAACTGGCGGAAAGACTTGCCTGTATAGATATAATTCAGTACTCATCTATCCGAGAGTTGAGAGATAAAATAGCGACTACCATTGAACAATATTTGAAAGAATATCCCCGAGCAAAACAACGGTATGCCAAAGAAGGGCAGGAATTTCATTTTATGAAATCTATAAGTTTTGTACTGCCTACCAGGTACATAGCAAATAATCTGAAAGAATTTGTCCTGGCTTTGAAAGAGGTAAGTATCCATTCCATTTACTTTCATATTTTCGAATCCCGAATAAGATTAGAAAAGGGGGATAATGATTTCTCTTTCTGGTTGAGAACTTCAGTGGGAGAGAATGAGCTTGCAGAAGAGATTTCCAGGATAGACCCTTATACGTTTACTCTGGAAGGCCTGAGGAAGAAGTTAATTTCTATGATAGAGGAGCACTTGAAAAGTGGCTAATCTTAATGATTATCAGAATATAGTTGGCTCGGCAATTATTGAGGACATAAAACTTCTGGCTGAGAGGTTAAAGGGGAAGAGAATTCTGATGATAAATTCTACTGCAGTGGGTGGGGGAGTGGCGGAAATTTTAAATCGTATGCTTCCTTTATTGAAAGAACTGGAGATTGATATCCGCTGGGAGGTAATCAAAGGAGGAGAGCAGTTTTTTGACATTACAAAGAAAATTCATAACGCTCTTCACGGCAAAGATGTTGAAATTGGCTCCCAGGAATTGGAGGTGTATTTGGAAACTAATAAGGCAAATATCCAAGATATAGATTTCTCAGCGGATGTAGTTTTTATTCACGATCCTCAACCTGCTGCTCTTATAGAAGCCAGAGGCGACGTTCAAAGATGGATCTGGCGGTGTCATATAGACCTCTCTCAGCCTCAGAAGGATGTCTGGAATTTTTTGAAAAAATTCATCCTAAAGTACGATGCTACTGTTTTCTCTGCTCCATCTTTCAGCCAGAAATTGCCTCTGCGGCAATTTTTGATTCCTCCTTCTATCGATCCTCTGAGCGAAAAGAATAAACCTCTCCCTCAGGAAGTGATAGATAAGGTCCTTGAGAAATATCAGATACCCGATGACAAACCTATAATTACCCAGATTTCAAGATTTGATAGGCTAAAAGACCCCGTAGGGGTGATCCAGGCTTATAAGATGGTCAAGAGGTATAATGACTGTCGGTTGGTCTTAGCCGGAGGTACTGCCAGTGATGATCCCGAAGGACAGATTGTATATGAAGAAGTAAAAGCAGCTGCGGATAGCGACCCTGATATTCATATAATTCTTATGCCCCATAATGACCTTGAGGTTAACGCTCTACAGAGAGCTTCCGCCATTATCGTTCAGAAATCAATTCGGGAAGGTTTTGGCCTTACCGTCACCGAGGCTCTGTGGAAAGCTAAACCTGTAGTTGCCTGCGCAGTAGGAGGTATACCTCTTCAGATAAAGCACAAATATTCTGGACTTTTATGCCACAGTATTGAAGGAGCGGCCTTTGCTATTAAACAGTTACTCAATAATCCCGAATATGCTCAAACTCTGGGGAGGAATGGGAGAGAACATGTGAAAAATAATTTCCTCCTCACCCGCCATTTGAGAGATTATCTTCTTTTGTTTTTGTCGCTTTTTTATGACCGGGATGTAATTTATCTGTAGTTGATTTTCAATATCTGTAAATCTTTAGGCAGAATGAAATTTTTCACTCCCAGTTTTCTGAATTCTGTGGATATTTCCGATATTTTAAAATTAAATTCTCCTGAGAAGTGAATAGGGATTAAGGTCTTGACCTTTGATTTTTTATATACTTCAGCAACGGCGTGGGTAGAGGTGTGCATTTTTTCCAGTAAGGGATAAGTCCTAAAGAATCTGGTGGGGGCAAAACAATCATGTATTAGGTAATCAGCTCCAGTTGCTGTTTTAATCACATTCTGGGAATAGGCGGTATCTGATGTGTAGATGATAGTTTTATTTTTATATTCTATTTTCAATCCTAAAGATTCAGCGCTATGTCGGGTCTTGAATGTATTTATGTAAAATGAGTCCGATACCGAAAAGTGAGATTTAGAATGTAATCTGTAAAATTTTATTTTGGGAAATTTATTTCTCTTGAGGTTGAATAAAGTTAATAATTTTTGGACGAATTCCACACTTTTTTTATGTCCGTAAATGTTGATTGTAGATTGGGCATCAAACATCCTGGCGTGGATGAATGATGGCAGACCATAGATGTGGTCAGGATGGATATGGGTGATAAAGATGTTATTTATCTGGAAGTAGTCAATACTCAGTTTTCTGAGTTTCTGGACGACGGCTCCCGGGACATCAACGAGTAGATAACTCCCTTTCTCTTTTATAAGAAGAGAGGTGTTATCTCTATCTTTTCTGGCCACTGACCCTGCTGTTCCCAGAAAGACGATTTCCATATCTTCAGAATAAATAATATAATATTGATAGCCAGAAATGAAAATAGAAAACTACATCTGGGGAGCGCTTGAAGTTGGAGGGAAAATTTACACCCGGGACCTTAAGATTTTCGGAGGACAGATATTTTCTAATTGGTGGAGGAAGGAGGGGCATTTTTTATATAGGGAAGATATTCAGGATATCTTGGTACTTAAACCCGATTATCTTGTCATTGGAAGTGGTTTTTATGGGTTAATGAGAATAGATCCTGAACTGGAGGAATATCTCCAAAAAAATGGCATAAATTATTTTATATCTGATACCTCTTCCGCCGTTAACAAATACAATGAACTTGTGCAGGAGGGTAAAAAAGTTGCAGGGTGTTTTCATCTCACCTGTTAAGAGGCGAATTTTATTCTGGAAAGCAGTTGGGGTTATCTTTTTTATAGTGCTCATTTCCCGGATAAGTTGGGAAGATACTCTTCAGATTGCAAGTAATTCCAGACCAGTATACTTTATTCTGGCAGGTTTACTGGAGCCAGCTCGGTTTATTATCGAAGCCCTGCGGTGGAAGACGATTTTATATTTTCAGAGGATAAAATACTCTCTTAAAAATGCATTTCTGGTCCTTTTAGCCAGCAGTTATCTGGGACACATTACCCCAGGCAGAGTCGGGAATTTTATTCGTGCTTTTTATCTTTCCTCAGATACAGATGTTCCGTTAGGTATGGCTTTCTCCAGCGTGCTGGTGGAGAAATATCTTGAATTGGCACTTACTTTATTCTGGGGTATGTGGGGAGCTGTGGTTTACCTTTCAGGTCTTCATTTGGTGTATATGGTATGTATGGGGTTTTTCATTCTGGTCTCTTTGTTTTATTTTCTCTATTCTCCCAAGTTCCATAGGAGATTGCTTAAAATTAGCGAGCGTATCATCCCTAAGGTTCAGAGTTTAAAAATTGAGAATTTCCAAAAAGGATTGCGATTGATAGACCTTAACGCTACGTTCATTGCTCTGGCTATAAGCATGTTTTCATTTTTTGTATTTGCAATTCAGGGGTATCTGATTACAATAGCCTTGAATATTCATATAGGTTTTTTTAATTTTGCACTTATTTTCTATTTAAGCAAAATGATCTCAAGGCTTATTCCGGTCTCATTCTCGGGATGGGGAAGTAAAGACGTATCGCTGATTTTAATTTTTAAAAACTTGGGGATAGATGGGAAATCGGCGTTTGCATTTACAGTGCTGTTTTTGTTCAGTTCCTATTTTGTTTCCTTGATACTGGGTTTCTGGGCTTGGGAGAGAAAAGTGCTGATATGGCAGAAGGATTGATTCTTATACCCACTTATAATGAGAGAGAAAATATACAGATTCTAATCCCAGTCTTACGAGGAAATTTCCCTCAGTTTGATATCCTCGTGGTCGATGATAATTCACCTGATGGCACCTGGGATGTGGTAAATAAGTTTTTAGAAAATGACTCCAGCATTAAATTACTCCTCCGAAAAGACAGACAGGGTCTGGGGAGGGCTCTGTTTGCAGGGTATAGATATGCTGTAGAGAATAATTATCCTGTGGTGATTCAGATGGATGCTGATTTCTCGCATCCTCCGGAATATATCTCTGAGATTTCAAAAAATTTGAGAGAGAATAATATTGTGATCTGCTCCCGTTATTTAGATATGGAATCAGCTGGGATGGAGGAGAAAAGATTAGTGAGTAAACTTGCTAACTGTATTGCGCGATCAATGTTTTTAAATAAAGTCAAAGACCCTTCTTCTGGATTTCGGGGTTATCCGGTCTCATTTTTGAAACGAGCCATTGAGTATAAGCCTTTGTCTAGGGGATATTTTATACAGGTAGAAATGGTGATGCTGGCTTTGAAGTTTGGTTATACGGTGAAAGAAATCCCGTTTATTTATCGTAAAAGAAAATATGGGAAATCTAAATTGGGAATCAGGGAGGGGATATCTGCCATTTCTGTTATGATTCGGTTGTGGATGAGAAGATACTATTGAACCCCGGGGGAATAAAGTATAGAATTAGATAACTATGAATTTAAAATATAGAATTGTTATTTTATGCCTTACTTTAGGTTGTGCGACATTACCGAAGGAGGAAATTTCTTATAAAAGATCTTCTCAGAAATATATCTCCCTTACTGAGTTTGCCCGCAGATACGATTTCAAACTTGATTTTGATCCATTTTTTAAAAAAGTTTATCTTAACAAAGGAGAGAGAATTGAAATCATCCTTGCATTTGATTCTCCTGTGGCTATTGTGAATGGAGATGTGGTAAATCTGGGAGAAAAAGTTAAATTTAAAAATGGAGATTTATTCATATCATCTCAGTCAATATCCCGAATAACCCAGATTCTACTTTACGGTGTGAAAAGAGAATATGTTTCACCTCCACGTTCACCCCAATGGTATGAGGTAAGAAAAATAGTTATTGACCCTGGACATGGGGGGAAAGATCCAGGAGCAATTGGGCCTTCTGGCCTTAAGGAAAAAGATGTTACCCTTTGTATAGCCAGGCTGGTAAGGGATAAACTGAAAAAAGCAGGGTATAAAGTTATAATGACCAGAGATAGAGATAAATTTATCTCGTTGTGGAAGAGGGTTTATATAGCCAATAAAGAAAATGCGGATTTATTTATTTCCATTCATGCCAATAGTTCCCGTTCCCGACGTGCGTGTGGTTTTGAAGTTTATTATCTGGCTCCAGCCAGTGATGAGGAATCCCGGGCGTTGGCAGCAGCCGAAAATTACCCTTTGGGGATCGCTGAAAAAATTCCAGATAATACTGCTGTTCAGGCAACGATTTGGGACCTGCTTTATTCTGAAAATAGAAAGGACTCCATTCAACTCGCCAGAAGCATTGTGCAAGCTCTGAATAAAAAAATGGGCACCAGAAACAGAGGTGTGAAATCTGCAAATTTTTATGTCCTCAAAGGGGCTCAGATGCCTGCAATTTTAGTGGAAGTTGGATTTATCTCCAACCGCTACGAGGAGTCAAAATTGAAAACCTGGGCATTTAGAAATAAGATCGCTGATGCTATAGTGGAGGGAATAAAAAACTATGAACGGGATTACATACTCACCGCAGGATTTACAAGATAAAAGCAGACTCCCTATCGGAGTGTTTGATTCTGGAGTAGGGGGGTTGACAATTGTAAAAGAAATCATGGATTTCCTGCCTCAGGAGTCGGTGATTTATCTTGGCGATACAGCTCGTGTGCCTTACGGGACAAAATCCCAGCCTACAGTTCTGAAATTTACCACACAGGCTATAGAATTTTTTAACACCCGGGGAATAAAAATGTTGCTTATTGCCTGCAATACTTCATCCAGTTTGGCATTGCCTTATTTAAAAGATGGGCTTGATTTTCCTGTCTATGGGGTAATAGATCCAGGGGTGAGCGAGGCTTTGAATGTTACCAGAATAGGAAGAATAGGAGTTATTGGGACAAGAGCAACTATTTCCAGTAGAATATATGAGATGAGACTGAAGCAGCAGCGAGGAGAGGTGGAGGTATTTTCTTATCCCTGTCCGTTATTTGTTCCTCTGATAGAAGAAGGGTGGATAGATGACCCCGTTACTTATAAAGTGGCTAAGAGGTATCTGGATAATTTTAAGAGACATGGTATTGACACTTTAATTCTGGGTTGTACTCATTATCCTCTGATTAAAAATGTAATTCGCCAGGTTATAGGAAAACATGTGGCTCTGGTTGATTCTGCCCGTACCTTGGTGAGAGAGATAAAAAATAAGTTAAAGATTCTGAATTTAGAAAATAAAGGTGGTTCTCTGCGATATGAGTTTTATGTCAGCGATGAACCTGAACAGTTTAAAAAATTGGGTAGTTTTTTTCTGGGAAGAGAAATAAAATCTGTTAAAAGAGTTGAGCTTGAGGAGTATAAGGGATGTATGAAATAACTGTAAGGGGAAATTTCAGTTCTGCTCATAATCTCCGGGAATACAGAGGCAAATGTGAAGCAATCCATGGACACAACTGGAAAGTGGAGGTTAGTATAATATGTGAGGATTTGAATCCCGAAGGGATGGTTATGGATTTCACAATTGCCAGAAATATTCTGGATCAGATACTGGATGAACTTGACCATAAATACATAAATGATGTAAAGCCGTTTGACGAAGTCAATCCCACTTCTGAAAATATTGCTAAGTTTATATTTCAGGAATTTGTAAAAAAGATAGAAGGGAAATTAAAAGTAAAAAGAGTTACTGTCTGGGAGACAGATAATTCCTGCGCGAGTTACTATGAAACCTAAAGCAGTAGTGTTACTTTCGGGAGGGATAGATTCTTCTACCACTCTTTATTATGCTTTGAATAAAGGGTATTTGTGTCGGGTATTGGTATTTAATTACAGCCAGAGGCATGTAAGGGAGATAAATTCTGCTAAAAAAATTGCCAGTTTAGCAGGTGTTGATTATCTTGTTTTAAAGTTAAATTTTCCCTGGAGGGGGAGTGCACTTTTGGATAAAAATGCTAAAATCCCATTAGGGAAGGAAGATAGAAAAGAGATACCTTCCACCTATGTGCCGGCCAGAAATATAATATTTCTCTCTTATGCTTTGAGTTATGCGGAGTCAATCTCCGCCTCTGAAATTTTCATTGGAGCAAACGCTGTAGATTATTCCGGATACCCTGACTGCCGTCCCCAATTTATAAGGGCATTCCAGAAGATGGCTCTTGTGGGCACAAAAGCAGGTGTAGAGGGTAAAGGGATTAAAATATCTGCACCGTTGATAAAAATGAAGAAATCAGAGATAATAAAACTGGGAGCAAAACTGGGCGTCCCTTATGAATACACATGGTCCTGTTACCGGGGAGGTAAAATTTCCTGCGGGAGATGTGATTCCTGCATCTTACGGAAAAAAGGATTTAAAGAAGCAGGATTGGAGGATCCATTATGGAAGAAATAAAAGCCAGAATCACTGAGATATTTTATTCCATTCAGGGAGAAGGAATTTATGTAGGCTATCCTCAGATTTTTGTCAGGTTTTCAGGATGTAATCTGGAAAACTGCAGGTTCTGCGATACTCCTGATTCGGAGTATCAAGAGATGAGCATTCAGGAGTTGATAACCGCCATTGTATCTGTAAACGGAAATTATCATTCTGTTTCATTAACTGGAGGAGAACCATTACTTCAAGTAGATTTCCTGGAGAGATTCTTAGAGCATTTTAATACCAATCGCCGGATCTATCTCGAGACCAATGGGACTTTACCCGCCAATCTGGAGAGGATAGTGTCCAATGTGGATATAATCGCTATGGATATAAAACTTCCCTCAGCTACAGGGCTGGCTCCTTACTGGGAAGACCATCGTAGATTTCTTTTAATAGCATGGGAGAAAACGGTGTTTGTAAAAACAGTAATTACCAAAGCCACAGAAGATAAAGACCTTCAGCAGGCTGTGGAACTCATTTTATCCGTCGACCCCAACATCCCGCTGGTATTACAGCCAGCGACGGAAGAGTTAGATGAGGAGTTGTTTCGGAAGTTGCTTGATTACCAGCAAGAGGCGAG
>NATI01000022.1 GCA_002085265.1 Candidatus Omnitrophica bacterium 4484_49
TCGGCTTTGGTTTTGGGTTCAATTGCTAAAGAGATAACCGGCTCCGGGAATTGCATACTTTCCAGTAAAACAGGGTGGTCTTCGTCGGTAATTGTTTCTCCAGTAACTGTATTTCTCAAACCCACTACAGCGACTATATCCCCGGCATAAACCTCATCCCGGGGTTCCTTCTTATCAGCATGCATTTGCAGAAGTCTGTTTACCCTTTCTTTTACACCTTTATTTACATTGTATACATAGCTTCCACTTTTTATGCTTCCGGAATAAATCCTTATATAATTTAATTTTCCCACATAAGGATCAGTCGTAATTTTGAAACATAAACCAGCCAGAGGTTCTTCATCTGCAGGGTTTCTGTATTCATCTTTTCCCGTTTCGGGATTTACACCTTTTATGGGAGGAACATCCACAGGAGAAGGCAGAAAGTCACAGATTGCATCTATCAGAGGTTGAACTCCTCTATTTTTGAGAGAGGAACCACATAATACTGGGACCAGTTTATATTCCACCGTAGACTTCCGGATTATTTCTTTCAGTTTTTGCTCATCTACAGTTTCACCGCATAGATAACAGTGTAAAATCTGGTCATCAAATTCTGCCAGTTTTTCCAGCATCTTCTCTCTGTACTCCTGGGCAGTGGATAAGAGATCACGAGGTATTTCTTGATATTCGTATTCCGTACCCAGGTTATCTAAGTAGGCAATCATTTTCATCTTAATAAGGTCTATGATACCGCAAAAGTTTGATTCAGTTCCCACTGGAAGTTGAATAACCAGAGGATTAGTTCCCAGTCTTTCTTTCATCTCTTTCACACAGCCATAAAAATCAGCTCCTACTCTATCCATCTTATTTATATAAGCAATTCTGGGAACTCGATATCTGTCTGCCTGGCGCCATACAGTTTCAGATTGAGCTTCTACTCCCTCTACTGCACAGAAGATCACTACTGCACCATCTAATACCTTCAGTGACCTTTCCACTTCCGCTGTAAAATCAACATGTCCAGGAGTATCTATGATATTTATCCTGATATCTTTCCAGAAACAGGTGGTGCAGGCTGCTGTGATGGTTATCCCCCGTTCCTTTTCTTGTTGCATCCAATCCATTACTGCAGTTCCTTCATCTACTTCACCCATACGATAAACTCTTCCAGTGTAAAATAAAATCCTCTCAGTTGTAGTGGTTTTACCAGCATCAATGTGAGCTATTATTCCAATATTCCTGATTTTTTCTATCGCTATCTGTCTCATGTTCCTTATCGTTAATAGATAATTAGTTTCCCCATTAGCCATTTGCCATTAACCATTTGCTAATTTCACCACCTGTAATGAGCAAATGCCCTGTTGGCTTCTGCCATTTTATGGGTATCTATTTTTTTCTTTACCGCTGCTCCTTCTCCCTTATAGGCATCCAGCAATTCTTGAGCCAGACGTTCCGACATTGGTCTACCCTTTTTCCCTCGAGCTGATTCTCTAATCCACCGTAAGGCAAGAGACAAAGCTCTATCAGGAGGGACTTCTACTGGAACCTGAAATGTCGCTCCTCCAACTCGTCGGGGTCTAACTTCTACTGCTGGCTTAACATTATCTATGGCCTTCTTTACTACCTCTAAAACTTCTTGGGGTGTCTGTTTATTTAATTTCCTCATTATAATTTCAAACGCATCATAAACTATATTTTCTGCAACTGATTTTTTCCCATCCCACATAATCATATTAATCATTTTCTGCACTAAATAACTGTGATATAAGGGATCAGGACTGATTTTCCTTTTCTCTGCTCTTCTCCTTCTCATTTCAAATAGACCTCCATCTATTTATTTACTTTTTGGGCCTCTTGGTACCATATTTAGAGCGTGATTTTCTTCTGTTTTCCACTCCAGCAGCGTCCAGGGTTCCTCTTACAATGTGGTAACGAACTCCAGGCAGATCCTTGACTCTTCCACCTCTAACCAACACAATGGAATGTTCCTGAAGATTGTGGCCTTCTCCCGGTATGTATGCAGTTACCTCTATTCCTGTTGTCAAACGAACCCTAGATACCTTTCTCAATGCTGAATTGGGTTTTTTGGGAGTCATAGTTCTTACCTGGACACATACTCCCCTTCTTTGAGGGCAACTCTTCAGAGCGGGAGATTTACTTTTCTTTTTCTTACTTTTCCGTCCCAGTCTTATTAACTGCTGAATTGTGGGCATATTATCCCTCCTTCTCCTCACTGTCTTCCTGAAGTTTGACCACTTCAATCTCACGGTGAGTGGAAAATCCTGTCCCTGCGGGTATGAGGTGTCCGACAATTACATTCTCCTTGAGGCCTTTTAATCTATCTATCTTTCCAGCACAGGCGGCTTCTGTTAACACTCTGGTTGTTTCCTGGAAACTCGCTGCTGAAATCCAGCTCTCGGTAGTTAAGGAGGCTTTACTTATTCCCTGGAGAATCAAACTACCAATTGCTGGTTTACCTCCTTTTTTTATTACCCGTTCATTTTCTTCCCGGAACACAAATTTATCCACCTCTTCACCATATAGAAAATTAGTATCTCCGGGCTCTTCAATTCTTACCTTTCTGAGCATCTGTCTGATGATGATTTCTATATGCTTATCGTTTATCTTTACTCCCTGTAATCTATAAACTTCCTGGATTTCATTTATCAAATATTCCTGCAATCTTTTTTCACCACAAACATTCAATATATCCTGTAAGACCAATGGCCCATCAGTTAATGGAGTCCCTGCTTCTACATGATCACCACGGTAGACATTAAGATGTTTTCCATGAGGTATTGTGTATTCTTTTACCATGCCGGTTTCACTGCGGACGATTATCTTTCGCTGTCCTTTCTTAAAGGGCCCGAATTCCACCACACCATCTATTTCAGAAATAATGGCGGGATTTTTAGGTTTTCTGGCTTCAAATAATTCTGCGACTCGTGGAAGACCACCGGTTATGTCTCTGGTTTTCACTAACTTTCGTGCGGTCTTGGCTAAAACATCACCCGCGGTTACCTTTTGGCCATCTTTGGCAAGAAGGATTGCTCCTGGAGGTAAAGGATAGAACCCTAAAACTTCAGTCTCTTCTTCATTAAGAATGAGTATCTGAGGGTGATATTCACCCTTGTATTCTATAACTACAAGTCTTGTATGGCCACTTACTTCATCATATTCTTCTTTTACAGTATGTTCCAGGTCTATATCTTCATATCTTACCTTTCCACTGACTTCGGTTAAAATCGGAGATGTATAAGGATCCCACTCTGCAAATATCTCTCCTTTCTTTATATAGTCACCATCTTTGAATTTTACAAATGCCCCTTGAGGTAAAGCAAATCTTTCCAGTTCTCTTCCAGTTTCATCATTAATGCTTATCTGACCATTTCTATTTAAGACCACATACCCCTTTTCCTTTTCAGCAGTTCTAAGGTTGTGGTATTTTATATATCCCTCATATCTTGCCTGGACATATGATTGTTCAATTATTCTGGTTGCAGTACCTCCTATATGGAAAGTTCTCATTGTAAGCTGGGTTCCAGGTTCACCAATGGACTGGGCAGCGATTATCCCTACGGCTTCTCCTAATTCCACAAGTTTTCCAGTAGCCAGGTTTCTCCCATAACATTTTCTGCATACGCCATCTTTAGTTTCACAGGTCAGGACACTGCGGATTTTTATCTTCTCAATTCCCAGTTCTTCGATTTTTCTGGCTTTGTCCTCATTTATCTCTTCGCCCGCTTTCACCACCACTTCGTCAGTTACGATGTCTACGATATTATCACAGGCAATACGGCCGACGATTCTCTCTCTCAGAGGAACTACCACTTCATCTGCTTCTATTATGGCTGAGACGAATATCCCATTAACTGTACCGCAATCTTCTTCAGTAACCATTACGTCCTGAGCAACATCTACAAGCCTTCTGGTCAAATATCCAGCATCAGCGGTTTTAAGAGCGGTATCTGCCAGTCCTTTTCTGGCTCCATGGGTGGAAATGAAGTATTCCAGAACAGTAAGTCCTTCTCTAAAACTTGAGGTGATGGGGTGTTCGATAATTTCTCCAGATGGTTTAGCCATCAATCCTCGAATTCCACATAGCTGTCTTATCTGCTGTCGAGAACCACGGGCTCCAGAATCAGCCATCATAAATGTAGGGTTAAATTTATCCATCTCTTCAAAGGTTTCATCTTCTATAGCATCAGTGGCGTGAGTCCATATATCTATAACTTTGTTATATCTCTCGCCATCAGTTATAAAACCTTTCTTGTACTCATTTTCCACTCTCTGGACTTCCTGTCGGGCTTTTTTAAGAATCTCTTCTTTTTTAGAAGGTATTTTTAAATCATCAACACCCATAGATATTCCGGCGATGGTAGCATACTCAAATCCTAAGTTCTTCATTCTGTCCAGGAGTTTTACGGTTTCATCATGTCCAAATATCCGATATACTTCCTTTATCACTTCTGATATCTTTCCTTTATCCATTACTGCATTTACAAATGGTAATCCCTGGGGCAAGATACTGTTAAAAATACATCTTCCAACGGTAGTATCTATGGTTTTATCTCCCACCCTTAATTTTATCCTGGCATGTAATGTTACTTCCCGGTCAGCATAAGCGTAGAGCACCTCATCTATATCAGCGAACATTTTTCCTTCTCCTGGCTGGTTCTCTCTTTCTTTAGTGATGTAGTACAATCCCAGAACTATATCCTGTGTAGGGGACACTAAGGGTCCACCGTGGGCTGGTGAAAAGATATTATTGGAAGAGAGCATTAACAATCGGGATTCCATTTGCGCTTCTAACGAAAGAGGCACATGGACAGCCATCTGGTCGCCATCAAAATCAGCGTTAAAAGGTGGACACACCAGAGGATGAATCTGAATTGCTTTACCTTCTATCAATTTGGGTTGAAATGCCTGGATACTCAGACGATGTAGTGTAGGAGCACGGTTTAATAATACTGGATGGTCTTTTATAACATCCTCCAGTATATCCCAAACCTCCTCAGTTGCTTTTTCTACCAGTTTGCGAGCACTCTTTATAGTATGGACATGTCCTCTTTCTCTAAGTTTTCTCAATATAAATGGCTCAAATAATTCCAGTGCCATTATTTTCGGAAGACCACATTCATAAAGTTTGAGCTCTGGGCCTACAACTATTACACTTCTTCCGGAATAATCCACTCTTTTACCCAGCAAGTTCTGACGGAATCTACCTTGTTTTCCTTTAAGCATATCTGCTAAAGATTTCAGCGGTCTGTTGCCATGCCCCATCACCGGTCTTCCGTGTCTTCCATTTTCGAATAAGGCATCTACTGCTTCCTGAAGCATTCTTTTCTCGTTCCTAAGTATGATTTCTGGTGCTTTAAGCTCGATAAGTTTTTTCAATCGGTTGTTTCTATTTATTACTCTTCGATAGAGATCATTCAAATCGCTGGTGGCGAACCTTCCACCTTCCAGAGGGACAAGTGGACGGAGATCAGGTGGAATCACAGGTAGAACATCCAGTACCATCCACTCCGGTTTATTCCCCGAACGGCGGAATTCTTCAACGATATTCAATCTTTTTATCATCTTTTTGGGTATTCTCTCTATAGGCATCTGTTTAATGTTGCTTTTAAGTTCCTTAGCCATTTTATTCAAGTCCAGTTCCCTGAGGAGTTCTCTTATGGCTTCTGCTCCCATCTTGGCTTTGAATTTATTTCCATATTTTGCCCGCATCTCCTGATATTTTGCTTCCGTAAGTAATTCCTTTTTCTTCAATGGTGTCTCACCGGGGTCGATTACTATAAACTCTTCATAGTATATAACTCTCTCCAGTTCTCTGATTGTGAGATTGAGCAGGGTTCCTATCCGGGAAGGCAGGACTTTCCAGAACCAGACATGTACGACCGGAGCTGCGAGTTCAATGTGGCCCATTCTTTCTCTTCTAACCCGGGAATGAGTAACTTCTACACCACAGCGGTCACAAACTATTCCTTTGTATTTAATTCTTTTGTATTTTCCGCAATAACATTCGTAATCTCTGCTGGGTCCGAATATCCTTTCACAGAATAGGCCGTCTTTTTCAGGTTTGAAGGTTCGATAATTTATGGTCTCAGGTTTTTTGACTTCCCCCCGAGACCAGCTTTTTATCACTTCCGGAGAGGCAATTCTTATAGTTATCTGGTCAAAACTGTCAATCGTGTTATGCATTTTTCACCCTCTCCTTTTTTTCTTTTTTTTCTTTCGTCACGGTTTTCTTTTCTTTGCCTTTTTCCAGTCTCACATCCAGACTCAATCCTTGAAGTTCTCTTAGAAGCACATTCAGCGACTCTGGTGTACCATGCTGGAATGTATTTTCTCCTTTGACAATGGACTCGTAAATTTTAGTTCTTCCCTGGACATCGTCACTTTTTACAGTAAGCATCTCTTGTAAAGTATATGCAGCCCCATATGCTTCTAGGGCCCAGACTTCCATTTCTCCGAACCTCTGTCCACCGAATTGCGCTTTTCCTCCCAGAGGTTGCTGGGTGACCAGAGAATAGGGACCAATCGCGCGGGCATGAATTTTATCATCTACCATATGGATCAATTTCATCATATATATATACCCCACAGTGGCTTTTTGTTCGAAAGGTTCGCCAGTTCTGCCATCGTGAAGGGTAATCTTTCCATCTTCGGGAAGCCCTGCTTTGCGAAGTAGTTCCTTAATTTCCTCCTCAGTAATTCCAGCGAAAACCGGGGTCGCAATTTTTATTCCCAACTTCTGAGCTGCCCATCCCAGATGGGTTTCTAAAATTTGTCCGATATTCATTCGTGAGGGCACTCCTAAGGGATTGAGGACTATATCTACTGGAGTCCCGTCTGGAAGATAAGGCATATCTTCTTCAGGCAATATCTTAGAAATAACTCCCTTATTTCCGTGTCTACCTGCCATTTTATCTCCCACTACTATTTTTCTCTTACTGGCTACATGGACGACAATTCTTTTCAACACGCCTGGTGGGAGAATGTCTCCTTTCTTGATTTTTTCAATTTCAGTTTCCATCTCATATAGAAGTTCTTCCACTTGGTCATCATAAAATTTAAGGACTTTTGCTATCTCCTCTTCCCTTTCTTCATTATCCAGGATTTTGACCACATCGAGGTCACACCTTTCGAGGTTTTTTATATGACGTTCAGTGATAGTTTGATTTTCTGGAATTATTATCCTTCCGGTATCCATATCCTGAAGAGGACTGGCTAATTTTTCACCCAAGAGCAATTTCCCTACTTTTTGGAGTTTTTCTTTCTGAAGTTGTTTGACTTTTAATTCGTACTCCTTCTTCAATGATTTTATCTCTCGTAATTCTCGGGATTTTTCCTCTTTGGATAAAGTAGTTCCTTCCTTTCTGGTAAACACCTGAACATCTATCACCACTCCATACACTCCTGGAGGGACTTTTAAAGATGTATCTCTGACGTCCCCAGCCTTTTCTCCAAATATTGCTCGGAGTAATTTCTCTTCAGGTGTAAGTTCACTTTCTGTTTTTGGAGAGATCTTTCCCACCAAGATATCTCCAGGTTTCACCTCAGCTCCGATACGGACAATACCGTTTTCATCCAGATTCCTTAAAATTTCTTCACTCACATTGGGGATATCTCTGGTTATCTCTTCGGGGCCCAGTTTTGTCTCTCTGGCTTCTACTTCGAATTTTTCTATATGGACAGAGGTAAATACATCATCTTTTACAAGTCTTTCACTTATAAGTATTGCATCCTCAAAGTTATATCCTCTCCAGGACATAAATGCCACCAGCACATTTCTTCCCAGCGCCAGTTCGCCATCCTTGGTGGCAGCACCGTCAGCGATGACGTCTCCAGCCTGGACTCTATCTCCTACTTTTACCACAGGCCTCTGATTCACACAGGTATCCGCATTTGTGCGGCCAAACTTTATGAGATTGTATTCCTTTCCCCCAATGATTATTTTATTGGAGTCCACGTATCTGACTACTCCATCTTTTTCAGCAACAACTACCGCTCCAGAATCACGGGCAGATTTTGCCTCCAACCCTGTTCCCACCAGAGGAGACTCGGTTTCCAGCAAGGGCACTGCCTGTCTTTGCATGTTTGCTCCCATCAAAGCACGATTAGCATCATCGTGTTCTAAGAATGGAATTAACCCCGCTGATACTCCCACTATTTGTTGAGGAGCAATATCTATGAACTCAATATCTTCGGGTTTTGCTTTTATCAAACTGTTTCTGTATCGGCAGAAGACCTCTTTGTCGAGAAACCTTCCGTCTTTATCCAGGCGAGCATTGGCCTGAGCAATTACGTAGTTATCTTCCTGATCCGCTGTTAAGTAGACAATTTCTTTGGTAACTTTTCCATTTTTCACTTTTCTATAAGGAGTTTCCAGGAAACCAAATTCGTTAACACGAGCGTACATTGCCAGGGATGTAATAAGTCCGATATTAGGTCCTTCTGGTGTCTCAATAGGACATATTCTTCCATAATGGGAGTGGTGAACATCCCTGACTTCAAATCCTGCTCTTTCTCTGTCCAGCCCTCCAGGACCTAAAGCACTTAATCTTCTGCGATGGGTAAGTTCAGCCTGAGGATTGGTCTGATCCATAAACTGGGAAAGGCTCCCCCGACCGAAGAAATCCCGGATAAGGGCAGATATCAATTTTGAATTTATTAAGTGATGAGGCATAACAGAATCCATTTCGTATATAGCCATTCTTTCTCTGGCTACTCTTTCCACTCTCAAAAGTCCAATACGGAATTGTTCCTGCAATAATTCTCCAATGGTTCTTACCCTTCTGTTTCCCAGATGGTCGATGTCGTCAGGTTCTCCTTCTCCTTCTCCTTTTCTCAATTTCAGGAGATACCTCACCACTTCTATTACAGTTTCTTTATCCAGAGTTCTTTTATCCAAGGGCACTTTCATACCCAGTTTTCTGTTGATGATAAATCTTCCCACCTGATGGAGGTCATAGCGTTTGGGGTCAAAGAATAATCTATGAAAATAACCTTCTGCATTTTCGATGGTTGCTGGGTTGCCCGGTTGCATTTTTCGGAAGATATCTATAAGTGCCTCTTCTTTACTGTGAGTGGGGTCTTTCTTGAGAGTATTTATTATTTCTGGGATATCTTCTTTTATTATTGGAATTTCTCTTACGCCCATCTTTTCTAATCTCTGTGTCAATTGGGTGGTCAGAATTTCATATTTGGGAATCACTATTTGATTGGTTTCTGGTTCTATAATTTCTATTGCCAGAACTTTCCCCACTACTTTTCTCCAGTCTCCACGGCTGTCAATTTTTATTTTTTCTATTCCTCCGAATTGATTAAGAATATCTTCGTCACTGGCAAACCCTAATGCTCGCAGTAAGGTCGTAATAGGGAATTTCCTTCTCCGATCTATATACACATTCAAGCATCGCGATTGGTCAAATTCGAATTCCAACCAGCTACCATAATAAGGAACAATTCTGGCACTGAATGTAACCTTGCCAGTGGGTTCTATTGTTTCCTCGAAGCTTACACCTGGAGAGCGATGAAGTTGGCTCACGACAACTCGTTCATCTCCATTTATTATGAATGTCCCTTTGGGTGTCATATATGGAAGGTCGCAGAGGTATACCTCCTGTTCCTTTATCTCCCTGGGTGTTTTTAATCTAAGTTTTACTCTCAAAGGTACAGCATAGGTAACTTCCCGCCTCTTACATTCCTCTATAGAATATTTCGGTTTGCCCACTATATAGTAGAGATATTCCAGTCGATAGTTCCCATCAGCACTTTCAATGGGAAAAGTTTCTTTTAACACAGCTTCTAATCCCTGATGTCTTCTTCTTGTTTTGGCTATCTCTTCCTGAAGAAAGTCCCGATAGGAAGAAAGTTGAATATCTATCAAATTGGGCACTTCTATCGGGAATTCTACTTTTGCATAACTTACCCGTTTAGCCATTCAGACCACCTCTCAAAATTATTTCAATTCCACTTTTGCCCCTACTGCTTCCAATTTCTTTTTTATCTCTTCTGCTTCTTCCTTTTTCACCCCAGTGACCACTGGTTTTGGTGCTGATTCCACAAGTTCTTTTGCCTCTTTCAATCCCAGATTTGTTACCGCTCTCACCTCTTTAATTACCTGAATTTTTCCTCTGCCTCTCCTGCCTGTGGAGCTGCTCCTGGTTGTACCCCTGCTGCTACTCCCATAACTGGCATGGCAGCGCTAACTCCAAATTTGTCTTCCAGTGCTTTAACCAGATTCGCCAACTCCAGAACTGATAGGGATTCAATTTCATCAATTATCTTCTTTTCTTTTTCTCCCAGTTCCACAGAACTTTCCTGGTGTTTCTCTTCTTGTTTAACTTCTTCTTTTGCTTCTTCCTGTTTTACTTCCTGTTCCTGATTTTGAATATTTTCTGCCATTTTCTCTACCTCCTTCCTTATTGAGATTCTTTTTTTTCTTTAATTTGCCTTAAAGCATTAACCAAAGCATTTATATTAGCCTTAAGAATATATACCAGATTGGAAATTGGAGATTTAATTAGCCCTACTACCTGAGCATAGAGAGCATCACGAGAGGGCAGGTCAGCGATTCTCAACATCCCTTTTTCGTCAAATACTTTCCCCTCCAGATATCCTGCCCTGAGTTTAAGCCCCTCATGTTCTTTACTTAAATCTTTAAGTTGTTTTGCAACTTGGATAGGATCTCCGACTCCATATACAATCCCCACCTCTCCTTGAATGCAATCTAATATTTCCTGTAATTGCAGTTCATGTAATGCTCGCCTCAGGAGGTTATTTCTGACCACCGTCATTTCTGAAGAAATCTTTCTTAATTTTGTGCGGATATCGTTCATGGCAATTGCATTAATTCCTTTAAAATTCGTAAATAATATATATTGTGAAGATTGGATTCGCTTCTTGTATTCATTTACCATTAGTTGTCTGGTAAGAGTACCTACTTTCATCTTGTAACCTCCCCGAGGTCTATCTTAAGTCCCGGTCCCATGGTAGTGGATACAGCCATTTTTTTAATATACTGTCCACGTGCGGAAGCAGGTTTTGCTCTATAGAGAGCATCAAGGAATGTATTGATGTTTTCTATTAGGTGTTCCACAGGGAAAGAAATTTTCCCAATACCTACATTTACCACACCAGTTCTATCTACTTTGAAGTCCAGTTTACCGGCCTTTGCTTCTTTAATCGCCTTCTGTAATTGGTCGGTAACAGTTCCTACTTTAGGACTGGGCATTAGGCCTCGTGGTCCTAAAATTTTCCCCAGTTTCCCAACCTCTCGCATCATATCCGGAGTGGCTATTGCTACATCAAAGCCCAGCCATCCCCCTTGAATTTTGGATATTAATTCCTCACTCCCCACATAATCAGCTCCGGCAGCCTTGGCTTCTTTTTCCTTTTCTCCTTTAGTAAATACAAGAACTTTGATGTCCTTTCCCAGACCATGAGGAAGGACCACGCTTCCCCTAACCATCTGGTCACTCTTTTTGGGGTCAACGTTGAGCTTACAGGAGACTTCTACAGTCTCATCGAATTTGGGATGGGGAATCTCTTTTAACGTTTCCACTGCTTCTTTGATGGTGTAAGTTCTTCTGGTGTCTACTTTCTCCAGAATCTCCTTAAATCTTTTGGTCTTTTTTACCATTTTTATCCCTCAACCACCTCTATGCCCATACTGCGGGCGGTTCCCTCAATTATCCTCATAGCCATTTCAATATCGGTAGTATTTAAATCAGAAAGTTTCTCCTGGGCTATCTGTTTCAGTTTCTCTCTGGTAATTTTTCCTACTTTTTCTTTATTGGGGACTCCAGAGCCTTTTGCCAGTCCACAGGCCTGCTTCAGCAGTACAGATACCGGAGGGTTTTTTATTATAAAGCTGAAACTCCTATCTTCATAAACATCAATTTCCACCGGTAATATAAGGCCCATTTTATCTTTTGTTTTATCGTTAAATGCCTTACAGAACTCCATAATATTAACACCATGCTGACCGAGAGCAGGACCTACTGGGGGTGAGGGATTTGCCTGCCCTCCTGGACAATAGAGTTTAATTTTTGCTACAACTTTTTTCTTAGCCATTTTTATATCCTTTCCACTTGCCAGAATTCCAGCTCCACAGGCGTCTGCCTGCCAAATATGGTAAGTAGGACCTTTATTTTACCCTTTTCCAGATTTACTTCTTCTACCTTGCCGTTAAAGTTTGTAAATGGCCCATCTACAACTCTTATAGTTTCACCTTTTTCAAACACCACTTTGGGTCGAGGTTGCTCTATTCTCTCTTCACTCTGCTGTTTGATTTTTAATACCTCTTCTTCTGGAAGTGGTACCGGTTTATCCCCAGAACTCAGAAATCTGATCACACCAGGTGTCCTTTTTATCAGAAGCCAGGTGTCATCGTTCATTTCCATCTGCACTAATACATATCCCGGGTAAAACTTACGTTCGCTAACTCTTTTTTTTCCGGCTTTAACCTCGGTTACCTTTTCAGTAGGGACAAAGACCTCTTTTATCAAATTTTCCAGCCCCTCTTGTTTAATTATGTTATCCAGTGCCTGTTTCACTTTATATTCCTGCCCTGTCTGAGTCTGGACGATATACCATTCCATTTTCACTTCAGCAGAAATGTCATCAATCTTGAGAGTAAAAAGTCAATAACCCCGATGTAAATAGCCAGAAAAGCCACAAATATAAATGTCACTACCGTTGCCCCAATAAGCTCATTTTTACTGGGCCAGGAGACCTTTTTTAGCTCTAACTTTACTTCCTTCAAAAACTTAGAAAACTTACCAACCATTTTCCATTTTCTCCCAATAAAAAATAGCAGTATTTACTGCTACCTTTACAGGCCTGGAGGGACTCGAACCCCCAACCCCCGGATTTGGAGTCCGGTGCTCTATCCAGTTAGAGCTACAGGCCTATTCGCATTGGCCATAATTTATTTCACCTCTTTGTGTACAGTATGTTTTCTGCAGGACTTACAGTACTTTTTCAGTTCCAGTCTGTCAGAAGTATTTTTTTTATTTTTAGATGTTAGATAGTTTCTGGAACCACATTCTTTACATGCTAAAGTAATATTTATTCTCATCGTATGTTATTCCACTATTTCTGACACCACACCTGCACCTACAGTTCTACCACCTTCTCTTATAGCAAACCTCAATTCCTTCTCCAGTGCTACGGGCTTTATAAGTTCCACC
>NATI01000082.1 GCA_002085265.1 Candidatus Omnitrophica bacterium 4484_49
TACATTCACTCCATGTAAGATGATCTGGAAGATTCGGTATGTCCAGACATTATACCCCCCCACCATGAAATTTAAATTATAACTTAACATCCATAACGGACGAAGCATGATTGGACCCGAAGGAAGAGGAGATATTTTCCCTTGGAAATAAATAGGCAAATATCTTAAACTGGTGATGTAAACGTTATCTATAATCACCCTCCCATCATCCAGAACCCAGTGATTATTTAAGGAATTAAAGTAAACCAGAAGGGAGAATAAAATGGCTACAATACTCATCACTAAATTACTTCTCATCTCTCTCTTCTATAAAAAACTTCCTCACATTCTCTGGTATAACTAAACCCAATTTTTCAGCTTTCTCAAAACATCTGGAAGCTTCTTTATGATTCCCTTTAATTAAATAAAATAAAGCCAAGTTATACCATCCCTTCGCCAACCGTGGAGAAATTGCTATCGCCTTCTGTAAATAGAACTCAGCAAGATCATATCCAATCTTAGCATAAAAAGTTCCCAAATAGAAATTGGTTAGACTCTCTTCAGGAGCAATTTTTATTGCCTTTTTATAACTCAAAACTGCCTCTTCAAATTTTCCCTCCTTCTCATAAATCATCCCCAGATATACATATGGCTCCCATGTATAAGGATATAGTTCTATAAATCTTTCAAAATATTTTTTCGCCTTTCCTAACTCATTCTTCTTCAAATAAAAAGACCCAAGAGCAAAAATCGTCTCTAAATTAAAGGAGTTATATTTCAAACTTTTCAAATAATAATCCTCTGCTTTTTTATACTCATGTTTCAAAGCATAGATCAAACCTAAATATCTGAGGATAACAGAATCAGCAGGAAACACCTTTTCTATATCTAATAGTATCTGGCAAGCTTTTTCTATCTTTTTCTCCTGGATGTAAATATCCGCAATATTTACTTCAATCAACGGTAGCCATTCTATCCGATTACACTTATCTAAACTGGCATATAGATACTTCTTAGCTAAATCGTATTCTCTATTTCTCATATAATATAGACCTAAAGAAAGTAGGGGATGAAACGATTCCGGGTTTTTCTGGAAGGCATCAAGCCAAACCGTCTTCTCACTTTCCCATACTCTGTTCCTGCAGTATGTAATACAACTAAAAATAGTAATTACCCCAACGGAGATAAATACTATCTTCCTAAAAGATATCCTATATACCATACTGAAGACCGCAATCCATATCCCTATTTCCGCAAGGTAAAAATGATGCTCCATGGCAGGAAAATTAAGTTTTACAAAACATTTGGGGAGTAAAAAACTAATAAAAAATGCAATCCCTATCATAAACCTCTTGTCTCTGTAAAAAGCCATTATTACTCCAATAATCACTGCCACTATAACCAATCCTGCCCAGTATCCACCTCCATTTACCTCATGCACTATACACAGAGATTTGGGGAAGAAAAACAACTTCAAATATAATAACCCCACCTTTAACTGACTGACTATATTCTGAATTAGATTATCAGGAAAATATTCTCCTAAATTCCCTGAAAATAAAATCCACCAGTAGAAAATTATACCTGTAGTTATAAACAAGTATGGCAAATAAACCTTAATTTTTTCCCTAATTTCACCTTTGATTGCAAGATAAATTAATAAAAATATCGGCAGACCTACAGCAAATTCTTTACTCAAGTATGCCAATAATAAACACATATACGACCACACCAGAAATTTCCTCTTCCCACTCTCCTCCCATTTCAGAAAAAGCACCACCACCAAAAGTATGAATAATGTCACCATGAGGTCAGAACGAGCACTGAGATAATTAACCGCTTCAGTATTCACTGGATGAACTGCAAACATAACACTAAATAAATACCTTAATCCCCGGTGAGCCTCAGGGAAAAGAAGAGAAAATAATAAATATAATAAAAATACATTCACTCCATGTAAGATGATCTGGAAGATTCGGTATGTCCAGACATTATACCCCCCCACCATGAAATTTAAATTATAACTTAACATCCATAACGGACGAAATTAAATATAACTTTCCCATCATCCAAAACAAGAGGATTTTCAAAAGAACGGAAATAAATTATAAAAGAGATGAATATCAAACTTACGAAAATAAGCCACTGATTATTTGGGTCTTTCAATGTTCTTCAGAAACTCAAGATTAAATCTCAATTCTTTATTGTGAGGAGAGAGTTTCAGCCCTTGTTGGAAATAAAATCTCGCCTTGTCATAAATACCTAAACGCATGTAAATTACTCCCAGATTGTTCAAAATCTCAGGTTTAAATACATAGGTATAGTAATAAGGTATGTCTTGAAGGGCAAAAGTATAGTGGTATACCGCCTGGGGGTAATCTCCTTCTTCCATATAAAGGTAACCGAGCATGGTGTGGGCTTCCCGGGAGAACTTGGAAACCTTCAGTGCCTGCTGAAAAAGCAGAAAGTCATTTTTAAAACACCTTTGATAATTCAGGTTAATTATAGAAAACACAGGAAGTGCCAGAATTACTATTTTCCTAACCCAACTTTTTTTATCCATCACATAAGCTAAAAATATAATCACTCCTATCTCGGGCACATAAAAGAACCTCTCCGCCCAGAAATGTAAAGCGGGTATGAGGTTGGATATTGGAATATAGAAACTTAAAACCCAGCCCAAAGCCAGTGCAGGAATTATTTTTTTAGAAGACATAAATTTTAAAAAAGCCAGGATGAATAAACACACTACTACCAGTGATACCAAAACCAGGGGGTGAAATATAGAATTATATCTGGGGAAAGCGTCACTGATACTGAGATTATAGGGGAGGAAACTTTTTAACAAATAGCTGAAAAAACCAACACATGATGACAGCAGAGTAGAGTAAGGAGAACCCCACAATAGTGGAATCCGGGTACCAATTCTTCCCAGGATCAGACATCTCCCCAAAAGATATAAGACCGTTATCCCCACATAGGGAAAAATATATTTTTTGGATTTCTGTTTCCAATATATCCACAACCACATCAAAGGCAAAAAACCTATTGCTATCTCTTTGGTCAATAAAGCCAGAAGATATCCCAGAAGAGAAAACAGATACCATCTTTTTTTATTCCCAATCTCAAATTTCAGGAAAGAAAAAAATGACAGGAGAATAAAAAAAGCAGACAAGATATCCGCCCGTGCCACCAGACACGCTACAGATGAAACATTTAAAGGAAGAATTGCATACAAAACACATGATAGGAGAACTGCAATCCTTTCTATACCCAGGAGATTTAAAATTGAATACAGTAATATGAGATTTAAAACCTGAAGTATTAAATTTGTAAAATGGAATCCTCTGGGATTTAAACCATAAATAAAATAATCAATAGTATAAGAAATTTTAAACAGAGGACGATAGTAATTTCCTTTACCTTGAGTAACGAGAAGGGGCCTTATAAAAGCATTTTTAAGTTCGGTAACATTCTTTATAATACATTCTCCCCTTTCAATCTGAGAATGGTCAAGCCATACGAAACCAGAATTAAGCGTTCCCATGTAAATGCCGAATGTAATTGCAATGATCAGGAGTAAGTCTATTAAATTTTTACTGTTACTCATAACTTAATCGATAAAGATAACAATCCCCAATTTTTTTTACCAGTTGGAAATATCTGTAATAAAGTTTTACGACAGGGGCTAAATTTTTATAATCGAAAGGGAAATTTCTATCAATGATAACAAACTCCACTCCCCGTGAGCGTAAAAAGTTAAATATCACCCAAGGGGCAGAGATGTAAGGGGCTTCGGTACACAATTTACCTGTTATTAAACATACATTGGGAGGCTTAGGAGCCACTATTAACACATCGCTCCGCTCGATGTGATGTTTAATCCATTCCAGCATCTGGAAGTAATCCGCCTGAGGGGAGTTGGTAAAAATATCAACTCGCTTCTCCCAGGAAATTAATCCTATACAATCAAATATGTTCACCCCCATCAACAACACAAAAATCAGATTGTAAAATTTCCTTTTCAAAAGATATCTCCCCAACCATACAAGATAAAAACAGGAAAGAAAACCCAGAGGAAAAACAAATCTTGTATCTCTCCACCACCACAAAGGGAGTAGAAAAATATAACTTATGAAGTAGTACTCCTTTACACTCAATCCCTTCTTCCGAACCCACAAAACAAAACCAGAGATTATCGCCAAGTTAAACATAATATTTAAAATATATCCTCTACGGAGATAAGGCAACACAGGGTAAGAGAGATTAAATAAATAAAATTTGAAATTTTTTGCCCAGCGGAAAAAAAGGTCAAAGAAGCCAATTGTCCCTTTAGAAATGTCATAGGGATCCTTAAGAAATAACCCTTTAAAGATATTGTGATATTCTCCCAGAGTGGAGAGCAACTGCATCCAGATATATAACAGACAGAGATAAAACATAAGAAAAAAAAGGGCTTTTCTTAAATTTTTCCTGGTAAATATCAAATATAGAAACACTGCGATTATCACGGAAATTCCTATATAGCGAGTTAAAGTTAAAATTATAGAACAGAAAAAAAAGATAATTTCTCGCACAGTTAATATTTGCCGCTCGTCCAGAAATTTTTCGGCTAATAGCAGACACAGAATGGAAAAAAATAAGTAGGGGACTTCACTCAATATGAATGTGGCGTAGTATAGAAACATAGGACTCACTCCAAATAATAAGGCAGATTTTAAACCTGAGTCTTTATCTTCCCGGGCTATAAAAAAATATATCAACCATATACTTAAAACAGCCATAGTTGCAAACACCCACCGCATGTAGATGTAATTAACCCCCCAAATTTTAACAATCGGAACCAGCACCAAAGGCACAGTTATGTGGTAAAAATATAACACCTTTCCTCCCAGGGCGTTAATAAAATTGGAACCCTCTCCCGTGGCAAGTGTTCTGGCTATTAACACATATTTAGCTGAATCTCCACCCCAGTGTCCCAGGTTATTTTCTATCAGAAAGGAACAACTTACAAAGAAGATAGCAGTAAATAAAATCAGAAGTGCATATCTGTTTTTATTTTCATTCACTTTCCTTAATATACAACTGGGCTATCTGTTCTGCAATTAGAGACAGCATAAATATTAACACAGAGGTGGTGAAAAGTAAAAGGCTCATATTGGTAAATCTGTGAAAAGCAGAGAAAGTATAAATGTAATAGAGTAAACCCGTAATAAAAAAGAAAAAAGAAATTGGCAA
>NATI01000023.1 GCA_002085265.1 Candidatus Omnitrophica bacterium 4484_49
ATTGAGGAAGTATTGGGAGAATAAGTTTGATATGATGCTGGGGATAATCTTTTTACTTTTATTCTCTTCTACTTTATGTGCTCAGATGGAAGAAGTAGAAGGAGGACCACAAATTTTAAACACCGAAAATACGGTTCAGAAGAAGCTGACCGAAAATATAAATATCGTTAAAAAGGGAGATAAGTACAGTATAGAATTGAGAAATGCCGATTTAGGAGATGTGATAAGATTTTTCGCTTATAAATATGATCTTAATATAATAGCGGATAAAGATGTAAAGGGAACGGTTACTGCCAGTTTGTCAAACATTTCCATAAAGGAGGCGTTGAGACAAATACTTGATTCCCAGGGTTATACAATGACAGAAGTGGAGAATGTGATCAGAGTTAAAAAAAAGCCAACTCCCACCAAACATTTTAGACTTAAAAACATATCTGTAAATGATATTAAGGAAGAGCTGACTTCATTACTCAGTACCAATGGGAAATTGATTCTGGATGAGAATTCTAATTCTATAATGGTGACAGATGATGAGAACCATTTGCGGTTTATAGAGAAATTCATCAATAATGTGGATATTAAGGGTAAGCAGGTGTTTATAGAGGCTAAATTTCTCGAGACCACAGTGGGAAATATAGAAAATCTGGGAATAGAATGGAGTATAGTTGCTACTGCTACTGGTGCTAAAAGACCTCATACCTTTCCTTTTCGTAAAACAGGAGCGAAGTCCTTCTATCCTGATGTAGGCACTGAGGAAGGGTTTAGTTCTCCTACAGGATGGCCGGTGCTGACTGGAGGATATGATAGTGGTGATTCTGATACTACTACTACCTTTTGGACTTTGGGAACGCTGGATTTTTCTCAGACTCAGGCAGTCTTACGAGCGTTACTCACCGACTCCAATACCAAGATAATATCCAACCCTCAAGTTGCTGCCTTAAAAGAATTGACAGTTTCTGGATACGAATATAAAGACATCGGGATAATTTTAAATGTCACTCCTTTAATCACAGAGGATAATTACATCACGATGACCATCGAGCCTGAAGTAGGAACTATTACTGATTCTGTAGAAGGAGGAGTTGTTGATTTGCCTATTATTTCCAGTAAAAAGGCCTCCACTAAAATAATGATAAAGGATGGTCAGACCATAGTTATAGGAGGGTTAATCAGTGAGGATAGTTCTGATGTGGTAAAGAAAGTCCCATTGTTGGGAAATGTTCCTATTCTCGGGAAATTATTTAGTTATAAAGCAAAATCTGACGAAAAAAGAGAACTTTTGATATTTGTCACTCCTCATATAATTTCTCCTGAAGGGGAAAGGGAATCCGAGAAGAAAAAGAAGCAGGAGGAAATTTCTCGTTTATATGAGCAGGCTGAAAATTTACAGGAAGAGGGAAACTATGAAGAAGCACTTCTGAAACTGGAGGAAATACTAAATAAAGAACCTGGAGAGGAGAAGGCGAAACGGATGCTGGTTACACTTGAGAGGAAAATCAAAGAGAAAAAGGAACGAGAAGAGATAGAGAGAAAACTTGCCAGAGTTAAGGAGTTATATCGAGAAGGTAACTATGAGGAGGCTAAATTTATACTGGAGGAGGTGTTAAAGAAAGATAGCAGGAATCCTCAGGCGCATAGATATCTGAGCCTGATAGATGAGAAATTAAGAGAGGAGAAGGTAGCAAAGCTTTTATGGCAGGAAGCAAATGATTTGTTGTTTAATCAGGGGAAATATGAAGAAGCCAGGAGTAAATTTTTAGAATATAAAAAACTTCGTCCTCAAGATAAAGAAGTGAAAAGGTTGATCTCACTTTGTGAACAGAAAATAGAGGAAGAAAAAAAAAGTAGACATATTCAACAATTATTGAAAAAGGGTAAAGCATATTTTCGTGATGGAGAATATGCACTTGCACAGGAGATTTTTGAGCAGGTGTTAAATATAGAGCCTGATAATGAATTGGCAAATAAATATATCAATGAGATAGATAAGATCAAGGAAGAGAGGAAAAAAGAAGAAGCGAAGAGAAAAAAGATAACAGAGTTATATAAAATCGCTGATGACCAGATTCGGGCTGAGGATTATGAGCAGGCGGTTTCCACATTAGAGAAGATACTTGAGGTAGAACCTGGAGAGGAAAAGGCGAAACGAATGCTGGTTACACTTGAGAAGAAAATCAAAAAGAAAAAGGAACAAGAAGAGATAGAGAGAAAACTTACCAGGGCTAAGGATTTATATCGAGAAGGCAACTATGAAGAGGCTGAGATTTTATTTGCAGATGTATTGAAAAAAGATGAATCGAATGCCGAGGCTCAAAAATATATACAGTTGATAAGAAATAAACAGAAGGAAGAAGCTATAGCGAATGCTTTGTGGGAAGAAGCAAATAATCTGTTTGCTGCTAGGAAGTACAATGAAGCAAAGGAGAAGTTCTTAGAACTGAAGAAATTAAAAATCGATGACGAGAAAATAGATGAGATGATAAAGAAATGTGAGAAAAGAATCGAGAAGGAAAGGAAAAAATATGTTAGGGATTTATTAAAGAGAGGGAAGAAATATTATCGTAAGAAAAATTATGAATATGCCGTAGAGTTATTCAATGAAGTGTTGAAACTGGAACCCGAAAATAAGATAGCCCGTAATTATGTAGAAAGAATTGAAAAGATAAAAGAAAAGCAGATACAGAAGGAGAAAGCGAGAAAAGTCGTGCTTACAGAAGAAAAGCCCCAGACTCAGGAGGTTATTTCTGATAGATTGCGGAATAAGATTGATTCTCTTCTGGATGAAGCCCACTCAGCCTATAAACATGGAGATATAAATTCTGCTCGTGGCCTTTACGAGATGGTCTTGCAGTTGGAACCCGGAAATAAAGTTGCCCAACAGTATCTCAAGAAGATAGAAGAGAAAGAAGCAACTTCTCATCAGGTTCCCGAGATTAACCTTCAGGAAAATCATATTACCAGAAGACCGGAAGAGGAGAAAAAAGAAGAAGGAAAAACATCTGAGGTTTCTTCGAAGGTGGCGGAATTGTTTGAAGTCGGACTACAGAAATTTAAAGAAAAAGATTACCAGTCTGCGATTAAATTCTTTGAGAAAGTATTGCTGGAAGACCCTGATAATGAGAAAGCCTATAAATATCTGGAGAAATGCCACCAGGAATTGGTGAAAATCAAAGAGGAAGAAAAGAAAGAAAGAATCGCCTCTTTAATTGATGAGGGTAGAGGATTTATTAGAGATGGTCAGTATGACCAGGCTTTTGATAGTTTTCGTAAAGTTCTGGAGCTTGACCCTGGGAATAAAACAGCGCAGAGATACCTCAAATATCTGGAAGATAAGGTGAGTAGAATGAAAGCCAGGCAGGCAAAGGATACAATTTTACAACTGGTCAGGAAACAGAATCAATGGATCTCTGCTGAGTTAGAGAGGGCAGATATTTATATTCAGGAAGGTAATTATAAACAGGCAAGGGAAATTCTGGAAAATGTCTTGAGTGTGAAAAAGTCAGATAGGGCTGTGGAGCTTCTTAAGAAAATCGAGAGGCAGCAAAAGAGACAGCAGAAAGAAATGGGGCAAAAAGCAGAAAGCCCTCAGGTGGTTCAAAAACGTACGAGTCAGAAGGAAAAGCTCACTTATGTTAAAAAATTGTATATGGAAGGAGTTAAACTTTACAAACGGGGAGAATATAAATCCGCTTTGGAAAAATTTACTCAGGTGATGAATTCGGGTCTGAATTATAAGAAAGATCGTATCGAAAAACTTAGTGCCATATGTTTAAATAAATTACAGAAAGCAGAGAAGGAGAAACTCATCGAGAGAAAATATCAACTTGCACTGAAATATTTTGATATGGCATTATATCACCAGGCAATGAGGCTTTTACTGGAGGTGATAGATATAAAACCCAATTATAAGGAAGCAAACAGATATTTGAAAATGGCCACTCAACGGATGGATGTGTTGGAGAAACTGGGAGAGTATGAACAAAGTGAATTGGAGGTGGGAAATTGAATTTTAAGGAACACAAAGTCAGGATAATTCTTCACAAAAATTTTAGAGAAGACCCGGTTATAATAGTCCGGGGAACAGTTATAGATGAGAACGATAAAGGTATTCTTGTTAGCGGAAGAATTTTTATGAAAGTGATTGAAGAAAATAAAGTACTTGAAAAACCTATAGATGATGAGACTAAACTTTTTTATTTTCCATTTACCAGTATAAGATTTTTAGAATTTATTATCCCTGGATCTCGATTTGATAACCTTCATAAAAAAGTTATTAAAGAAATTCGGCTCCCATCCTCATTGATTAACCGTGAAGGGGCATTTTGATTCTGGGGATTTTTCTTTTTATAAGTGAGGATGAAAAAAAAGGTTTCTGTTATTGGAGATGGAGGTTGGGGCACAACTCTGGCTCTGCTTTTAGTGGAAAAAGATTGTAATGTTACATTGTGGAGTTATGACTGTAACTATGCTGAGGTGCTCGAGAATACAAGAGAAAATAAAAAATATTTTCCAGGATTCAAAATTCCAGAAGAAATAAGGATAACTTCGGATTTGGATAGTGCTACGGTTGATAAGGATTTTATAGTATTAGCAGTGCCATCTAAATTTTTCCGCAGTGTGGTTAAAAATATAAAGAAATTTAGTAACGAGGCAATTTTTATAAGTGTAGCAAAGGGTATAGAAATAGATACATTTAAAAGGATGTCTGAGGTTATTAATGAAGAACTGGGGGAAGTAAACATAGCAGTTCTTTCAGGTCCCTCCATTGCCTATGAAGTTGCTGTTAAAAAACCTACCAGTGTTGTTGTGGCTGCTTACAGGGAGGAAATTGCAGTGAAGATGTAGTGGGAGTGGAATTAGGGGGGGCATTAAAAAATATCATAGCTATAGCTGCTGGCATCTGTGATGGGCTGGGATTGGGCACGAACAGCAAATCAGCTCTTCTTTCCCGAGGATTGGCTGAGTTGATCAGATTGGGTAAATTTTTAGGAGCAGAGCCTCAAACATTTTTTGGACTGAGTGGTATGGGAGACATGATAACTACCTGTTTTAGCTGTCGAAGCAGAAATAGATGGGTTGGTGAGGAAATAGGTAAAGGAAAGAAGCTGGATGAGGTGTTGGAGAGAATGGAAATGGTTGCTGAAGGAGTATATACAGTTAAGGCTGTAAATAATTTCATTAAGTTGTATAATATAGATATGCCGATTGCTCATAAAGTATATGAAGTGCTCTATGAAAATAAATCCCCTGATATTGCAGTTCGAGAACTCATGGCCAGAGGGCCCAAATCTGAGAAGTTGATAAATTGAAGAACTCGGGGCGTGGCGCAGTTTGGATAGCGCACCTGAATGGGGTTCAGGGGGTCGGCGGTTCGAATCCGCCCGCCCCGATTGTTTAGTAATAGATAAAGGAGGGAAAATGGAGGCATATTGTGTAAAGTGTAAGGCTAAGAAGGAAATGAAGGATGCTCAGGAAGTTACCTTAAAGAACGGGAAGAAAGCGATGAAAGGGGTATGCCCTGATTGCGGGACTTCTCTGTTTCGGATAATCAAATCCAATTAGGAAAAAGGAGTGGAGCCTTTCCACAAAGCTAAGAAGTTAGCTTCTCTGGCACGGGAGAAGAAAGCAGAGGATATTCTTATAATGGATATGCGCCAGGTTCTGGACCTGGCGGATTATTTTATTATATGTAGTGGAGATTCATCTCGCCAGGTTAAAGCCATAGCAGACCATGTGTTGGAGAGTGCCAAGAAAGATTCCATAAGGTTGTGGCATCTGGAAGGTTATGATGATGGCCGTTGGATTCTACTCGATTACGGTGAGGTGGTAATGCATATATTTATACAACCAGCGAGAGATTTTTATCAACTGGAGAGATTATGGCGGGATGTGCCCATTCACAGGTTAAAATAAAATCCCGAGAAAAAAATGCTCAAACTGGAGGAAGAATTACAGAAAATAATATTTGATTTTTTGAGTCAAAAGGGGTTGAGGGAAAAGCCTGTAGTGGAAATCGAAACCCCTCGGGCTTTGGATTACGGAGATTTGTCTTCCAATATAGCACTTAAAGTTTCCAGATACTTAAATACAAATCCCTTGGAGCTGGGAACTGAGCTTTCTGAATATCTAAAGAGGAAGTTGCAAAATGTATTTGAGAAGATAGAAATTGTGTCTCCGGGATTTATAAATTTCCATCTTTCCTGGGATTTTCTTTATCACAAGTTGGAGGAAATACTCCTCCAGAATTCAAACTATGGAAAATGTGAAGTCGGGAAAAGGCAAAGGGTACTTCTGGAGTTTGTGTCTGCAAATCCCACTGGTCCCTTATCCATCGCTCATGGAAGACAGGCGGCAATTGGTGGTTCTCTGGCTCGGATTTTGCAATTTGCGGGATATCGTGTGGAGAAAGAATATTACATAAATGATGAGGGGACGCAGATAGACCTTCTGGGAGAATCCTTGAGAATAAGATGTCTCCAGATTCAGGGCGAAAATGTCCAATTGCCCCCTGAGGGATATCAGGGAGAATATCTTATATCCGTTGCCAGAGAGTTATTACAGAGGGAGAAGCTTTCCATTGATAGGATAAAAGGACTCGAGGGAAGATATTTCTCGCAGTATGCCGTAGAGACCATATTGCAGGAGATCAAAGAGGAATTGGCTGGGTTTGGGATTCATTATGAACACTGGAGTTCTCAGAGAAAATTGCGGGAGAAAGGTAAAATTGAAAAGGCATTAACTGAACTTCAGAAAAGAAACTTGATATATGAAAAAGACGGGGCTCTGTGGTTTAAATCTACAGAATTTGGAGATGATCAGGACCGGGTTGTAAAAAGAAAGGACGGAACTTATACTTATTTTGCAGCTGATATTGCATATCATAAGGAGAAATTTGAAAGGGGTTATGATTTGTTAATAGATATCTGGGGGCCTGATCATCATGGCTATATTTCCAGAGTAAAAGCTGCAATGAAAGCCATGGGTTATTCTGAAGAGCAATTAAAAATACTCATAGTTCAACTGGCTACGGTTTACCGGGATGGAAAACCAATTGCTCTATCTACCAGAAAGGGGCAACTTTTAACTCTAAAAGAGGTGGTGAATGAAATAGGGAGAGATGCCACTCTGTATTTTCTACTGACTAGGAAGCTTGATAGCCATCTTGATTTTGATATCGAACTGGCAAAGAAACAATCACTGGAGAATCCTGTCTATTATATTCAATATGCCCATGCTCGTATCTGTAGCATTATGGAATATGCCCGGGAGAACGACATTCATTTCGTAGAATTCGATTCCGGGATATTTCGACTGTTAAACGAAAATGAAGAAAAAGTTATCCTACGCCTTCTGGCTCAATTTCCAAGAGTGATAAAGATTTCCAGCCTCATATTGGAACCTTCTCTTCTTACTGTGTACCTTCATAATCTGGCAGGGGAGTTCCACAGATATTACAGCAAGCATCGAGTAGTGGGAGAAAAACAGAATTTGACTTTCGCTCGCCTTGCTCTCATAAGGGCAATTCAAATTGTCATAAAGAATGGCCTCGGGCTATTAGGAATTTCAGCTCCTCAGAAGATGTAATATGTTTGAAACCCTCAAAGTATACCTCGGTCAAAGATTAGATATTAAGGAATTTGAAACTAAACTTATTACTCTGGGATATAATAAGACAGAGAGCATAAATACCAGGGGGGAGTTTTCACGTAAAGGTGGAAACATTATAATCTATCCCTCCAGTTATGACTTGCCCGTAAGGATGGAATTTGATGATCAGGTAGTAAATTCCATCAGGGTGTTCAATCCTTTTACTGGAGATATCTTGGAAGAGCATCGTATGTTGATAATTCTCCCTGCTAATCTCTCCAGTTTGAGAAAAGCTCAATCGCTATTTTTGGAAACTTCGCCGTTAAGTAATTTTCTGGATATAGAAGAGGGAGACTATGTTGTCCATGTAGAATACGGTATCGGTAAGTTTCTGGGCATCAGTCGGGTTCATGGTCAGGACTATTTTTTAATTGAATATGCAGATAAAAATAAGTTATACGTTCCCATAAAGGATGCCCATCTATTACAGAAATATATAGGTTTCGCAGGAAGAGCACCGAGATTAAATAAACTGGATACCAAAGAGTGGAAGAGGATAAAAGCCAGGGCTCAGAAGGGTATAGAGAGTTTTGCTCGAGAACTTCTGGAGATTCAGGCCAAACGGGCGATTAAAAAGGGATTTGCTTTTTCTCCTGATAGCGAATGGCAGAAAGAGCTGGAGAGAGATTTCCCCTATAAGGAGACTCCAGATCAGATAAAGGCCATTCAGGAGGTAAAGAAGGATATGGAGGCTCCTCATCCCATGGACAGATTGATATGTGGAGATGTAGGGTATGGAAAGACTGAAGTTGCACTACGAGCAGCATTTAAAGCAGTGATGGATAATAAGCAGGTGGCTATACTTGTTCCTACCACGATTCTTGCCGAGCAGCATTATCGGAGATTCCAAAAACGTCTCCAGAAATTTCCGGTGAGAGTGGAAATGCTTTCCAGATTTAAATCCGGGAGTGAACAGAAAAAAATCATTCAGGATTTGAAGGATGGTAAGGTGGATATAATTATAGGTACTCATAGATTGCTTTCTCCAGATATAGAGTTTAAAGACCTCGGACTTTTGATAATAGATGAAGAACAGAGGTTTGGTGTTGTTCAAAAAGAATTATTTAAAAAGATGCGAGAGACAGTGGATGTTTTGACATTGACCGCTACTCCCATTCCCCGGACACTTTATATGTCTCTTCTGGGTATAAAGGATATGTCAGTGATAAACACCCCTCCCGAAGATAGATTACCAGTTGAAACTTATGTGATGGAGTATGACGATAAGGTTATCCGACGAGCAATTGTTAGGGAATTGAGGAGAAAAGGGCAGGTATTTTTTGTCCATAACAGAATAAAAGGTATAGAGCGTATAGCACATAAGTTAAAAAAAGTAATTCCAGAAGCAAATATTGCAGTTGCGCATGGTAGAATGTCAGAAAAGATCTTGGAGAAGATAATGATACACTTTCTGGATGGGAAAATAGATATTTTGGTTTCCACTTCCATTATACAGTCAGGGATAGATATTCCTAATGCTAATACCATAATAATAAATCGTGCAGATATGTTTGGACTCGCTGACCTCTATCAGCTAAGGGGTAGGGTAGGGAGGTATAATCGCAGGGCCTATGCTTATTTTCTTATTCCTAAAGGAAAACCAATTTCAGCTGATGCTTCTCGTAGGCTTAAAACTATTGCCAGTCATGGTGAGCTGGGAGCAGGATTTAAGATAGCGATGCAGGATTTGGAGATCAGAGGGGCAGGCAACATTTTGGGACCTGAACAGCATGGTTTTATCCAGGCAATAGGATTTGATCTCTATTGTCGGTTATTAAGACAGGCAATATATGAATTGACAGCTGAGGAAAGTAGGGAGAAAATGTTGTCTATCTCATTGGTGTAAGGAGGAACGGTTATGAGAAAGGTGTGGATTATTTCCTTATTTTTTATAGGGCAAATAGCATTCGCTGAGATGGTTAACAGAGTGGTTGCAGTGGTGAATAAAGAGGTAATTACCGAGGCTGAGCTTATAAGTTATGCTCGGAATCTGTTTGCCCAACAAGGTGAGAAAGAGCTCAATTTTGAACATAAAAAGCAACTCCTGAAGAAGGCACTGGATAGACTCATTGAGGATCGACTTATCCTCTCTTATGCCAAAAAGATGAAAATTCCTGTAGATAAGATAGAAGTCGAAAATAGAATTAAGGAAGTAAAGAAAAATTTTCAATCTGAGATAGATTTTCTCAATGCTCTGGAAAAAGATGGTTTGACTTACGAGGGTTTATATACCAGGATTTACAATGATATTCTGAAGAAAAAAGCAATAGATTACTTCGTTAGAAGAAAAATAGAGATACATCCCCAGGAACTTCAGGAGTATTACACTGCTCATATTCAGGAATTTCAGACTCCCGAGAGGGTAAAGTTGAGAAAAATATTTATAAGTAAGAAAAATCCTGATTCTAAAAAGAAAGCAGAGGAAATACACCGGTTAATGATGAAATCGGTTCCTTTTGAGGATTTGGCTAAAAATCATAGTGATTCTCAGACTTTTGTCTGTAATGATGGGGAGTGGATAGAGAAGGGAAAACTGCGGAAAGATATAGAAGAGGTTGTATTCTCTCTTAAATCTGGGGAAATCAGTCCTGTGATTGAGACTGAAAACGGATTCTACATTTTTCAGGTTGTGGAGAAAACCCCTCCCAGGGTGAAGGAATTCAAAGAGGTGAAAGATAGAGTATATCAAATTCTATACAGGAATAAGTTTAAGGAGGAATTCAATAAATTTATTCAGGGATTGAAAAAGGATGCCGAAATCGAGGTTAAAATATAATTCCTTTATCTTATATACATTAGGAGATCCTGCTGGTATTGGTCCTGAGATTTTAACTAAGGCTCTAAATAAAAAATTATGTGATGCTATTGCTCACCTTGTGGTGGGGGATTTAAATGTTATAAAAAGATACGTTTCTTCCCATAGGTTAAAGTTTAAAGTTCATACGAATTTTGAACATCTTGAACTTTCTCCTGGAGTTATAAATGTTCTAAATGTAGATTCAGATGTTAAAATTCATCCCGGTAAGCCAGATGAGATTACGGGAAAGCTAAGCTACAGGTATTTAAAGTTAGGTATAGAGGTCATTCGGAAATATCCCCATAGGGTTAAGTCTTTGATTACATTACCAGTTTCCAAGTTTCATATTCGACTTGCAGGATATGCATTTAACGGCCATACTGAATTTTTACAAAGGGAATTTAGAGTTCCCAGGGTTGAGATGATATTTTTGACTCCAGATTTTGATGTTTTGCTTTTAACTCGCCATATTCCAGTAAAGGAGGTATCCAAGAGAATAAAGAAAGAGGATTTGGTATCCAGAATTATTTTTGTTACTGATGCCTACAGAAGGCGGTTTAAACTCAGCCCCAGGATAGCCGTTCTGGGTTTGAATCCTCATGCTGGGGAAGGAGGTTTTATTGGAAAAGAAGAAGAGGATATTTTGAAGCCGGCAATTGAGAAGTTGAGAAAAAATAAACTTCATATTCAGGGACCATTCCCCGCAGATGGATTTTTCAGAAACTATAAGCAGTTAAAATTTCATCTAATTATAAGCTGTTATCATGATCAGGTTTTGCCTCTGATTAAAGCGATATATCCTCAATCTGTCAATTTCACTCTTGGTCTTCCGTTTTTGAGATTTTCTCCCAACCATGGACCGGCATTTGATATTGCGGGTAAAGATAAAGCCGACCCCAGTTCCCTTATTCAGTGTATAAAATACGCCTTGAAATTAAATGCAGGTTAAAGAGATATTAGCGAAGTATAATATAAAACCCCGCAGGAGACTGGGGCAGAATTTTCTGGTATCGCAGAAATATTTGAGAAAAATTGTGGAGTATCTGCCTCTTACGCCTCAGGACACTGTTTTGGAGATTGGAGCAGGTGTTGGTAATCTCACTGAACTGCTTTTGGAAAAAACCTCCCGGGTAATAGCAGTAGAGCTGGATAGGGGCTTAATTTCAGTGCTTGCAGAACTTCTTGGTCAGAATAAAAAACTGGAAATTTTACATAGAGATTTTCTGAAAGTGGATATAAAAAATATCTCAGCCAGTCTTAAAATTGTAGGTAATCCTCCTTATTACTTCGCTTCGCGGTTAATTGAAAAGTTAATTACTGATAGGGCATATTTTAGCTGTGCATATTTAAGTTTGCAGAGAGAATATGTAGAAAGAATGCTTGCAGTGCCGGGAAGTAAAAAATATGGACGATTGTCGGTATTTACTCAATCTTTTTTTGAGTGTGAGGAATTGTTTAAAATACCCCGTTCAGCGTTTTACCCTCCGCCGGATGTAGATTCTGTATTTATAAGCCTTATCCCTAAAAAAAATATAAACATCGACTCCAATATACTGGAGGCAATAACCCGGGATTTTTTTAGCAAACGGAGGAAAAAGTTATCCAGTATAATAAAGAACTCAAAATTATCTATTCCTTCTGAAATGGAAAGGATGTTAAAAAGTCTGGATATAGATATCAATCACAGGCCTGAGGTTATTCCAGTAGAGAAATTTCATAAGATGGTTGAGATTTTGAAAGGAAAGGAGAGGTAAATGTATCCCGTGCTTTTTAGGATCGGTAATCTCGGAATCAGAACTTATGGTGTAATCCTGGTCATTGCGTTTTTCATCTGTCTTTACATAGCCAAATGGGATGGTAAAAGATTGGGATTGAGTAAGAAAGAAGTTGATCATCTTGCAAATTATCTTCTACTCTGGGGTTTGGTTGGGGCTCGATTGTATTATGCTCTTTTCTATGATCCCCAGTATTATTTCACCAGACCCTGGACTCTTCTGTTTATCTGGGAAGGAGGACTGGCGATTCACGGAGCAATTATTGGGGGGATTTTTGGGCTTTATTTGTATACCCGTAAATATAAATACAATTTCTGGACACTGGCCGATTTCGTAACTCCCCTGCTTCTACTGGGACAGGGGATAGGAAGAATCGGTTGTTTTCTGAACGGTTGTTGTTTCGGTAGACCGACTGATAAACCTTGGGGTGTAATTTTCCCCAAGGATAGTTTTGCATACTATAGATACGGATTTACTCCAGTCCACCCTACACAATTATATGAAATGGTTTTAGATTTGGTAGGATTTATATTTTTCTGGTTGGGGAGAAGAAAAAAGAGATTCTCTGGGGCTTTATTTTCCTGGTATCTGGTATATTATGGGGTGGTGAGATTTGTCGTTTCTGTATTCCGTGCAGATTCACTTTATATCTGGGGAACTGGTGTAAAAGTGGCATATCTATTAAGTTCTATAATGATAATTGCGGGAATTTATTTGCATTTTGCTCTCAAAAATAAAGATAAAAACTTAAAAGGAACATAGAATAGCCTCAGTTTATAACACAGATTATTTTTGAAAGAATAAATGGGAAGATTGAAAAATTTCGCAAATTTTTCAGGGGAAATAAAAAACAGATAATATAATAACTCCCACCAGCTATCATAAAGGAAAAAATACAGATAGAAATAAATTCTCTTCTGGATATGGTAATTGTTAAACATCTCAGTGTTATAAATATAGTTTTTGACTATTTTATTTTGAATTCGATCTACAAAATTTTTCACTCTCAGGCTGTCTTTTATATACTTGAAATTAATCCCATATACTTCCTCAATCACATTCAGCAATAGATTCAATGTAACTCGCAATCTATACCTGTAGGCGGTGTCCATAATGTATCTCCAATCAATATTGTAATTTTTGAGAATCAGATAGCCGTCAATTATGTTTTTCAAAATCAATGGCTTATGGAATCTTCTCTGGTGTAGTGCCAGAGCTATTAGGGTATCTTCCGGTGATAGCACATAGATTTCAGTATCTTCCGCAGTTATTTTTCTTCTCCGTGTCCAGAGGTGTTCAAAGCTTATATTCTGGAACCGTTTGAAATCCAATGCCCAATGTAATTCCAGGTGGATATTCATTCCTGAGGAAGTTTTCCCATACATAAAGTGACAGTGGTATTTAATCCAGTAATTTTCTTTTACTCCTCCAAGTATCTTTTTGTAACCAAGGGCCTTCAATGTCGCTTCACAGTCATTTACTTTGTTCTCTGGAACCAGGATATCAATGTCAGCCATACTCCGGAGGTTGAAGTCTGGATAAATGGTATTTAAAAATTCAGTCCCTTTGAGAGGGAGTAATGGAATTTTCTCATTTTCCAGTGCTATTTTGAGTTTTAAAAATTCATCCATAAGCATCATATTTCTGGCGATGGATAAATAATAGGCACTTTTAAGCAAATTCTGTTTTTCTGGAGGTAACAGATGTTTAAACTTCGTAAACAAAATAGGATATAACTCATGATAACTGCAGAACTCGATAATATAATCCCAGGTTTTTATATCGGGGATTTCAATTTCACCTGGAGTGTGGATGTCCAATAACTCCGTAATTATTTTCTCCATCTTATCTATTATATGCTGGAAGTTTAGAGATGATAAATGTAAAATATTCAAAAAAAGGAGGTAGATATGGTGACTTCTGGTTTTTGGAATAGGGTATATCGGAAGAATTCCAATTTTATAGCCAGGGAGATCGCTGGTGAAATTATTATAGTTCCTATAAAAAGAGAGGCTCAGGAATTATCTGCGATTTATAATCTGAGTAACGAAGTTGCAGTGAGGATCTGGAAATTGATTAATGGTAAAAGGACGCTTTCAGAGATTAAGGAGAAAATTTTACAAGAGTTTGATGTCAAAGAACAGCAATTGAAAAAGGATCTTCGGGAATTTATAGCCGATCTGGAAAAAGTTGGTGCGGTTAAAAAGAAATAATTTTGAGTAAAAGGGTTATAGACCTTCTTCTGGCAGGTTTTTTTTTAATTATATTTTCCCCACTTATTCTAATTTTAATCGTTTTGATTCATCTGGATAGTAGGGGGAGGGCATGGTTAAAATTAGAAAGGGTCGGAAAGGATGGTCAGGTTTTCTATATATACAAACTGCGAACGATGTATCCCGGAAGCAAAGATATTACAGCTCTGGGAAAATATTTAAGGAAATTGGGATTGGATGAGCTTCCACAGTTGATAAATATAATAAGAGGAGA
>NATI01000024.1 GCA_002085265.1 Candidatus Omnitrophica bacterium 4484_49
TTGGAAAGATTAACTGATCCTGATACTGGTCAATTGGTTATAAATGAAGTTTATAAAAATGAAGATATCTTTTCGGGCCCTTATGCTCAGGACGGCCCTGATTTATTTGTAGGAACAAATAGAGGTTATAGAGTTTCTTGGGAGACCGCTTTAGGTATGGTCCCTGATGATTTATTTGAAGATAATACTCGTAAGTGGAGTGGTGATCATTTGATAGATCCTAAACTGGTTCCTGGAGTAATATTTTTAAATAAAAAGATTGCACTGAGGGAACCTTCTATCATTGATATTGCTCCTACAGTGTTAGATATGTTTAATGTTCATGGGGTAGAATTTATGGATGGCAAGTGTTTATTTAAATAAGATGGTTAGAGTAAGGTGCTCATATACCAGAAGGTTAATAATTAAAAAAGGAGGTGCGGGATGAAAGGTTTGTCCGGTATTCTGGTACTTCTGGGATTTGTAATTTTGATAGTTGCGGTTGTAGTCAGAGTTGCCTGGTTTCCCATTGTCATCAGTGGCCAGCCGATAAAAGCCTCCAGTTTGCTCATTTTAGCTAATATGGCTTTTATCCTCTCACTGGTGTTTAAAAAGAACTAATTTGTAGAAGAACTAATTTGTAGAGGGATTTCGGGCTTGGTTCAGAAGTGTATGTAGTCGGGAGATATGCCGGGAGGCTTTATTTTTATGGATTATATTTTTACTGGCCGCCTGCATAAGGCGTTTTTCAACAATCCGAAAGTACTCCTCGGCTTCCTGTAATTTATTTTCAGCGAGTAATTTTTTCATCTTCTTTATCCTGGTTTTAAGCTCAGACCGCACTGCCTTGTTTCTCTGGGCTCTTTTTCTACTTTTTTTCAGTTGTCTGTAAGCAGATCTGGTATTAGGCATTGTCAAACCTCCATTTTTGGGTGAAAATATAACAGAATTAATTTAATCTGTCAATAATATGTTTGGTCAGATTGTAAGAAAAACACTCACAATAGGAATAGCCACATTTGTAAGTAGAATTCTGGGATTTTTTCGAGACATTCTGATCGCTTTCTTTTTCGGAACCTCGGATTCTGCACAGGCTTTTGTGGTTGCTTTCAGACTTCCTAATATCTGGAGAAGTTTTGTAGGAGAGGAGGCGGTTAATGCTGCTGTGGTTCCAGTGCTTTCGGAATATCAGGGAAAGGGGAAGGACGAAGATTTCTGGAAGTTGAGTATTTCTCTCCTGAAGTTTTCCCTGGTTTTCCTATTGTCCCTGGCAGTTATAGGTAGTTTACTGGCCCCGATTCTGGTAAGGTTGATAGCGCCGGGTTTCATTTACAATTCTTCCAAATATCATCTATGTGTGAAACTGACACGGATAATTTTTCCATATATATTTCTCATCGGTATGACTGCTGTAGTTGCTGGAATAGTGATTTCTCGAAGAATATTCTGGAGTTATGCCTGGGCACCGGTTACTCTTAACATCGCAATTATCATCTCTCTGCTTCTGGTGGCTAAAAAATTTGGAATTTACGCTCTGGCTTTAGGAGTTATCATTGGGGGGATAATAGAACTTATCCTGCAGTGGATAGCTTTGAATAAAGAAAACCCTCTCAGAGTAAAAACCACTTTCTTCCACCCCGAATATAAAAAAATATTTAATCTTCTAATTCCCAGATTCCTGGGAGCAAGTGTATATCAGATAAATATATTCATTGATACTGTCCTGGCCTCTTTAGAGAAAATTGTGGGTTATGGAGGAATTGCTGGTTTATATTATGCTCAGAGATTTGTTCAATTACCTCTGGCAGTATTTGCTACTTCAATGGCTACTGCCATTTTGCCTTTTTTTTCAGAAAATGTCGCTACGAATTCTTGGAGGAAACTCTCTGAGAATCTTTCGCTTTCTCTACGCACGGTATTCTTCTTTATGATTCCTTCGGCATTTGTTTTAACAATTCTGGGGAAAGAGATAATATCTACATTTTTTGAATATGGGAAATTCTCCGCCTATTCCACTCACATTACTTCATCTGCCCTCAGCTTTTATGCTCTGGGGCTTTTTTTCTATGCCGGGATTAAAATTCTGGTTTCCACATTTTATTCTCTACAAAGGCCGATGATCCCTGTGAAGATTTCTTTAATTTCTCTGTTTTTGAATGCCAGTTTAAGTATAATTTTGATGTTTCCTTTAAAACTGGCAGGGATATGCCTTGCCACCTCCATCGCTGCCTGTTTTAATTTTTCATTATTGTTGAGTGCTATATCCAGGAAGGTTAACTTAAATTTGAAAGAAATTGTGATTTCTTTTGCCAAAGTATTCTTATCAGCCGGTGTTATGGGAGTGGGGTTAATTTGTGCTAAATACTGGCTGGGAAACATTGTAGAATATAAGATTATCAGATTATTTTTTCTTTTAATGATAGCAGTGGCGGGTTATATAGCGGTGAGTTTGGTGTTTAACTTTAAACAGACAATTTCTATTTTGAAATGGAGAAGAAAAAAATAGAACCACTACCTGAGTTGCCTGGTGTCTATATTTTCAAAAATTCTCGAGGAGAGATAATTTATATAGGTAAGGCAAAATCCATCTCTAAGAGAGTAAAGGACCATTTGGCTCTGAGGACCAATAGTCTCAAGGAAAGAAACATAGTCTCAGAGATCGCAGATGTAGAATATATAGTTACTTCCTCGGAGTCAGAAGCACTTCTTTTAGAATCCTACCTCATCAAGGAGAGACAGCCCAGATACAATGTCAATTACAGAGATGATAAGACATATCCCTGGGTTAAAATTTCTTTATCTCAGGAATTTCCCAGGGTATATGTTACCAGGAGAAAAAGGGATGATGGTTCTCTGTACCTGGGACCCTATCCCGATGTTGGCAGTTTACGTCGTGCTCTTAAAACCATAAGAAAAATTTTTCCCTATGCTTCCTGCAGAAATTTCCCCAGATCAGCATGTTTGTATTATCATCTGAGTTTATGTCCCGCTCCCTGTATTAAGAAAATTGGTAAGCTGGAATACAGGAAGAATATCATTGGAATAATAAAGGTTCTTTTAGGAGATATTCAGGGTTTGATTCAGGACCTCACGCAGGAGATGGATAAATGTGTTAAAAACTCCGAATTTGAAAAGGCAGCTGTAATCCGGGATAAAATTAGAGCCCTGGGGAGTATTTCAGTCTTATTTACAAAAGACGAGAGTTTAAATGTTCTGGAAAACATAAAAGAGAAACTTAATTTGCCACAATTACCCAGAATAATTGATGCCGTGGATGTCTCTAATATTTCGGGAACTTCGGCAGTAGGAAGTGTAGTGAGATTTAAAGATTCAGTTCCTCATAAACAATTCTATCGGAGATTTAAATTGAAAAGACAGGATTATATAAACGATTACGAGATGATGGCAGAAGTTATTTTTAGAAGATTCAATGATATCCTGAAAAATAAAGAGGAGTTGCCAGACCTAATCCTTGTGGATGGAGGCAAAGGACATCTGAATACTGTAGATAAATTGCTCAGGGAGAAATTTGATATTGATATCCCTGTAATTGCTTATGCCAAAGGGAAGGATGCAATTTACTCCAAATACCGAAGACAGGAAATCAATTTCAGCCGGGGGTCTTCTGAGAAACATTTTCTGGAAAGGATAAGAAATGAAGCTCATCGTTTTGCCATAGGGTATCATAAACTCCTGAGGAGAAAAAGAGCCAAGATTTCTGTGCTTCAGGAAGTACCTGGTATGGGCAGAGAGAAGATAAAGAGAGTACTTAAAGTTCTGGATAAACTTGGAGGATTGGAAAACATAAACATTCAGGATTTGAAAAGAATTCAGGGGATAGGAGATGTCCTGGCAGAGAGGATTTACACTTACCTTAAAGAAAAGAGAAGTCAAAAAACTGATTAAAGACCTTTCTCCGTTTGAACAGAAGGTGCTACTTAAGGTTATGGAAATACCACTGGGTGAGACACGAAGTTATAAATGGGTAGCAAACGCTATAGGAAAGCCAGGAAATATCCGACAGGTGGCAAGAGCGTTAAGTAAAAATCCTTACCCTTTAATTATTCCCTGTCATCGAGTGATAAGAAGTGATGGGAATCCAGGAGGCTATATTTTAGGAGAAGAGGCTAAAAGATTTCTGTTGGATTTGGAAAAGAGGGTGAAATCAGTTATAATAGGGGAGTGTAATAAAAGGAGGAAAAATGCGAGAAGAATTAGAAAAGAGAATTCTGGAACTGGAGGAAAGATTTAGACAGTTAGGAGGGTTTCTTTGACCTCCTTAAAAAGAAAAAAAGAATTCAGGAAATAGAGGAAGAAATTTCCCAACCGGGGTTCTGGGAGAAGAAGGATAAAAATACCGATATGCTGAGAGAGCTGAAGACACTTAAGGAAAGTGTGGAGGGATTTAACAAATTGGAAAAGGAAATCAAAGATTTAAAGGAATTTTTAATTATTTCGGGCGAACAGGATTATCCTTTAATTGAAAAAGAATTGACAATTCTAGAAAGAGAAATTTCCGAACTGGAAACAAAATCCTATCTCAGTGGTGAGCATGATTCCCGTAACGCTATAATGTCCATACATGCTGGAGCTGGAGGGACCGAGTCCTGTGACTGGACACAGATGTTAATGAGGATGTATAGCCGTTGGGCTGAAATAAAGGGATATGAGGTTCAGATATTGGATGTACTTCCGGGAGAAGAAGCCGGCATAAAAAATGTTACTATGCTAATTAAGGGAGACTATGCTTATGGGTATCTACAGTCAGAGAAAGGGGTTCATCGTTTGGTTAGGATTTCCCCCTTTGATGCCAACAAAAGAAGACATACTTCTTTTGCTTTAGTTGAAGTTTTGCCAGAGATAGAAGATGTGGAGGTGGAGATAGATGAAAAGGATTTAAAGATCGATACTTTTCGAGCATCAGGTCCTGGGGGGCAGCATGTGAATGTTACTGATTCCGCGGTTAGAATTACCCATATCCCTACAGGTATTGTAGTGGAGTGTCAGAATGAGCGTTCTCAACATAAAAACAGGGCAACTGCGATGAAGATATTGCGGGCAAAACTTTATGATCTGGAGAAAAAAAAGCAGGAAGAAAAGATAGATAAGATGAGGGTGAAAGGAGACATCGGTTGGGGTTATCAGATTCGTTCCTATGTTTTACATCCCTATACTATGGTGAAAGACCACCGAACTGGTGTAGAGATAGGAAATGCTCAGGCGGTTCTTGACGGCGAAATAGACGAGTTCATTCAGGCTTATTTGAAAAATAAAGGAGTCTGTAAGGGATGATAGGTTTTATACTCAGGAAAATTATCGGGACCCAAAACGAAAGAGAATTGAGGAAATTAAAACCGCTGGTGGAGAAGGTCAATTCTTTTGAATCTTGGGCGCAGGGTTTAACGGATGCTCAATTGAGAGAGCAGACAGATAAATTCAGGGAAAGGTTAGACAACGGTAACACTCTGGAAGATATTCTTCCTGAAGCTTATGCTGTGGTCAGAGAGATGGCCAAGAGGAGATTAAATATGCGACATTTTGATGTTCAGATTATGGGGGGAATAGTTCTACATCAGGGAAAGATTGCGGAGATGGCAACAGGAGAAGGTAAGACATTAGTGGCTACTTTACCTGCTTATTTGAATGCTCTTACAGGTAAAGGAGTTCATATTGTTACGGTGAATGATTACCTGGCGAAGAGAGATAGGGAATGGATGGGACCGATTTATGAATCTTTAGGATTAAGTGTGGGGGTTATAGTTCACGGGCAGTCGGTTTCTGAAAAAAAGGCAGCATACCAGGCAGATATTACATATGGGACAAATAACGAATTTGGATTCGATTACCTTCGGGATAATATGGTCATTTCTCCTGAGGACCTTGTTCAGAGAGAGCATCATTATGCCATTGTGGACGAGGTGGACTCCATTTTGATAGATGAGGCTAGAACCCCTCTCATTATTTCCGGTCCTGCTGATGAGTCAGTAGATAAGTATTATGTAGCAGACAGAGTTGCCCGCTCTCTTAAAGTAAGAGTTGTTGTGGAATCTCGGAACACTCAGGATGGACATACTATCCTCAGGACTTCGGACGGACGGGAAGAGAAGATTCTGCGGGAAGAACTGGATAAAGAGTATGACGCCGTAATTGAGGAAAAAAATAATTCTGCTCGTCTCACTTCTCGGGGAGAAAAACGATGTGAGGAGATATTGAAGATAGAAAGTCTCTGGGAACAAATGCCAGATGCTTTTTCAGAACCCTGGGCACATTATATAACACAGGCGTTGAGGGCGAGGTATTTATTTAAGAGAGATGTGGATTATGTGATTAAGGACGGGCAGGTAATTATCGTGGATGAGTTTACGGGGAGACTTATGCCTGGGAGAAGATGGTCTGATGGGCTCCATCAGGCAGTGGAAGCTAAAGAGGGGTTGAAAATTGAGCGTGAGAATCAGACGCTGGCGACTATTTCCTTTCAGAATTATTTCCGGATGTATAAGAAGCTCGCTGGGATGACTGGGACTGCAGCTACTGAAGCTCCGGAGTTTAATAAAATTTATAAACTGGATGTGGTTGTAATTCCCACCAATAAACCTCTACGGAGAGTTCATCACCCTGATGTTATCTATAAAACCCAAAGAGAGAAATTTAATGCTGTGGTTAAAGAGATAGAGGAACTTTATAACATTGGCAGACCGGTTCTTGTGGGTACGACTTCTATAGAAAAATCAGAGACCTTAAGTGAAATGTTGAATAGGAAAAATATCCCCCACAATGTACTTAATGCCAAGTATCACGAGCGAGAAGCAGAAATAGTTGCTCAGGCAGGAAGATATAAATCCGTAACTATAGCTACTAATATGGCAGGTAGAGGTACTGATATTTTACTTGGTGGAAATCCTGAATTTCTTGCTAAGACGATGTTGAGGCAGCAGGGAAAAGACCCCCGGGAGGTGAGCGAAGAAGAGTTTCGAAAAATCGTAGAGGAGATAAAACCTACTGTGGAGGAGGAGCATAAAAAGGTTGTGGAACTGGGAGGATTACATGTGATAGGAACTGAAAGGCATGAATCACGGAGAATAGATAATCAGTTAAGAGGAAGGGCTGGCAGGCAGGGAGACCCTGGTTCTTCCCGGTTTTATCTTTCCCTAGAAGATGACCTTTTACGGTTGTTTGGTTCCGATAGAATTGCCCGAATCATGGACAGATTGGGGATAGAAGAGGGAGAGAAAATAGAACATCCTTTAATCACCCGGGCAATTGAGACTGCTCAGAAGAGGGTGGAGGCTTATAATTTTGAGATCAGAAAGCATCTTCTGGAATACGATGACGTCATGAATAAACAGAGAGAGGCAATCTATTCCGAAAGGAGGAGGGTGCTTTTAAGTGAGGACCTCAGGAAACACATCAATGAAATTATGGAGGAGGTTCTGGAATATATAGTGGAGGAATACATTCCAGAAGGAGCATTTCCTGAGGAGTATGACTGGGAGGGAATTTCAAGATGGTTATGGGATAAATTACGGGTAGAGATTTCCCCTCAGGAGATTAAAGACCAATCTATAAAGGATCTTACTCCCAGCCGTAAAAACTGGTCGCAGATTGCCAGAAACTGTTTTGAATTTTTGAATTCCAGATTAAGGGAAATCTATACTCACAAAGAGCAGGAAATCGGTTTTCAGGAATTACGCCGGCTGGAAAAAATGGTTTTCCTCCACGTGATAGATATGAGGTGGAAACAGCATCTCTATGCTCTGGATTATCTCCGTGAGGGTATTGGATTAAGAGCGTATGGTCAGAGAGACCCTCTTGTGGAATATAGAAACGAATCCTATGCCATGTTTCAGGAAATGGTCAATAGAATTAAGACCGATGTTCTGGAATATCTGTTCAAATTCCGTCCCAGAATTAGCCTCATGGAGGTGGGATTGATTGAACGTTCAGCTCAGGATTATCAACATGAGGAGGTAGGACAGTTCCAGGCAGTTAAAAAAGCCACAGTTCCCCAAGAAGCCAGTCGTCATGTTATTCCTGGTCAGGGAGCAGGGGGTAAACCTCAGCCCTATCGGAGACCGGGTAAAAAGGTGGGTAGAAATGACCCCTGTCCTTGCGGAAGTGGTAAGAAATACAAGAAGTGTTGTTATCCTAAATATGGATGAAGATAGGTATTCTACTGGCATTAGTCTCTTCACTTCTTACAGCATCAAGTTTTTATAGGTTTGATTTTTTAATATTTTTTTCTTTAATCCCTTTTTTTATTGTTTGCTATCGGTTAAATAACAATCAGAGATTAATTACAGGATTTATATGGGGTTTAATTTTTGCCTCGATTTTATGTTTCTGGATTGCTAAGGTAAGCATACTGGGTTTTATCTTAGTTGCAATTTATCTGGGATTATATCCTGGAGTTTTTTTTCTTCTGGCATTTGCAAAAAATTTTTCTCCGCTTTTGGTTTCTTTAATATGGGTTGTTTTGGAATATATTCGTTCATTTTTTCTGGGAGGATTCCCGTTTGGATTTCTGGGGTATGCTCTGTATAAAAGGCTTTCTCTAATTCAGATAGCAGACATTTTTGAAGTTTATGGAGTTTCATTTTTAATAGTATTTGTAAATTCCTGTATAGCCTATCTTTTTATCTCCCGGAAATTGAGATTAAAATTACTTAATTTATGTCTGATGGGTGTTTTGCTGGTAAGTTCATATTGGTATGGCAATAATCAGCTTAATAAATTGCATTGTGATTCTTATCTTTCAGGAGTAGCACTTGCTCAAACAAATGTTGATTCTTGCCTCAAATGGGAAGGTAGATATTATTCCCAACATTTTCTCAAATTTAAATATCTCTACCTGATGGCTAAATATAAATCGGCCAAACTGGTAATATTTCCGGAAACAATATTTCCATTTCTCTGGAATCAGGATAAGAAGATGGAAAAAGATATAATAACTGTTATTCTTGATGTGAAGTTGCCAGTGATAATAGGATTGCCTTATAAGAAAGGGGATAGATATTATAATGCCTCTTTATTTTTTGACCACAATGGTGAAATTAAAGGAATTTATTTTAAGCGTCATTTGGTTCCTTTTGGAGAATATGTGCCTCTAAAAAAATTATTTTTCTGGATAGAAAAAATCTATCCCATAGCAAATTATGCTCCCGGAAAAAAATGTGGAGTATTTGAATTTAATGGTGTTAAATTTGGAGTTTTGATTTGCTTCGAAATAATGTTTCCCAATTTAGTAAAGGATGCAGTTAAAAATGGCGCTGAGTTCATAGTTAATCAGTCAGATGAAGGCTGGTTCCCTAACAGTGCCGAAATTTATCTTACCCATCAGATAGCAGTTTTCAGAGCAATTGAAGCCAGGAGGACAATTGTAAGGGTGACAAATACTGGACTTACTTCAGTTATTGATTTTACCGGCAAGTCCATTTATAACCTTGATCCCTACAAGGCTGATTTGTTAGTTATCTCTATTCCTGTGAGAAATAGAGATAAATAATATTGTCAGTTTATAAAGTATATGTTATAATTAAAATGAGAAAAGAAAGGAGGGGAAGATGGAAAGGTTAAGGCAGAAAGTTTGCTGGTTGGTTTTATTTTCGATACTTATCTCTTATTGCTTCCAAAACATATTACCGCAATCGTCTGTATTCCGCAGAGCCCAGATTCCACAGGAAGATTTAATTACCGCTGCTCGCGATGCATTAGTTAAGGTGCTCTC
>NATI01000025.1 GCA_002085265.1 Candidatus Omnitrophica bacterium 4484_49
GTCTGAAGTTTTAGCCATCAACCCCGGTGTTTATGATTTTTCGGCATATGACCTCTGGCTTAAACCTTATGGATTCCTGCACATCTTGTCAGTTCTCAAAAATAGAGGAATCAAGGTCAAATTCATTGACATCCTGGACAGATTTCATCCTCAACTTAAGCATTTTATCAATAAGCCACTTAAAACCACCCCCTACGGTTGTGGAAAATTCTACGAATGTAAGGTCCCAAAACCTGAAAAATTAAAGTTTATACCCCGGCATTACAGAAGATATGGTTTGCCTCCAGAGTTAATAGTAAAGGAACTTAAAGAATTAAAGAGTTAATAGAAATTTTAAAAACCACCTTCCCGGATATCCCAATTATTCTGGGAGGAACTTATCCCAGTTTATGCCCCCAGCACGCCCAGAGTTTAGGAGCGGATTTTATAGTCAAAAGTACGGAAATGGAAAAATTCTGTAAATTGATAAAAGAATTTGTGAAAATTGAAATAACACCTCAGGAAATCTATAAAATATCACCTGACTATTCAGTCTACATGCGACTTCCATATGTGGTAATCAGAACTTCCTGGGGATGTGTATTTAACTGCACTTATTGCGGAATAAAGTTCATTCATCCTGAATATAAGGAAAGAGATATAAGTCTGGTAATTAAGGAAATTGAATTTTTTTACCGTAAAGGTATAACGAATTTTGCTTTTTATGATGATGCCCTGCTTTACAACTCCCGGAGGATTAAATATTTTTTAAAAATACTCGCTGAGAAAAATATCTCTGTAAATTTTCACACCCCTAATGGACTCCACGCCAGGTTTATCGATGAGGAACTGGCACAACTAATGCACAATGCAAGATTTATAAATCCCAGGTTGAGTCTGGAATCAGCGGAGGAAAAATTTCAACACAAAACCGGTGGAAAAGTATTCCTGTCTGACTTTGAGAAAGCAATTTATAATCTGAGAAAAGCAGGATATAGAGACTGGGAATATTCTGCCTACCTTTTAATTGGCTTGCCGGATGAAAACCTGGATATGGTAAAAACCTCAATAGAATATGCAAAAAAATTAAAAGCCAAACCCCTACTTGCAGAATACGCACCCATCCCTGGCACTGAAATCGCAAAAAAAATAAAATATGACCTGAGCGAGCCTCTATATCACAATAATTCCATCTTCCCGGCCTACTCTCCCGGGGAGTGGAAATACCTCCAGGAACTGAAAGACCTGGCGCGAAATTTTTGATTAACCTACAAGTTTATCAAATTCCTCCACATCAACTGCGGGAAGAGTTGTAAATGCAATTCCACTCATTCTGGTCAATTCTAAAGAAACCTTCATCGCTGACTTATCATCTGGCAATTCCACAACCAACGCCAGGTCATATGGACCCAGAAGAGCATAAATGGAGTATACTTTCCCTCCTGCATCCTCAACTATTTTCTTTGCTTCCTGGGTCCGCTGGGCGGAAATACCTTTCATCGCTTCCAGCGAGTACTTCCCCAGAAGTAAAAACTTAGCCATTTAAACCACCTCCTTTTATTTATTCATTCATTTGATAATTTTATATGCTTCAGGACATCCACTACTTTTTCTTTCCACTCAGGTGAAACCGGAATGTCCTTTGTTGCATATATAATTACATGAATCCGCTCCTTACCTATTATGATTCGCCCAACATCACATTCGGAGAAATTAAATCTTGGTTCTAAACACTTCCTGGGGAAAAAACACTCATAAATAACTGAATTAGAGTTCCTTTTCAGAATATTATAGCCGAATTCTGGACACTTCTGTCTAAGTGTTGTGAACATATTTTTCAGAACATCTTCCGGCTTAATTACACCCTGAGAAAATTTAGAAGTGATACTGATAGTAAGCATCTCCCTCCAATTATAAACATCTTCTCCCTTAGGGACATATTCAATGAAAACATGATTCAATCTATAATTTGCAGTATATCCTACTGTCCATTTCTTGCCGGGGTTTAAAAAGATATCCGGAACTTCTCCCCATCGGGTGTAATCATCCACATTCCGTGACTCTACCTTTTTATATTTAGCCTTTATAATACTATGAGACCTGTTTTCTGCAGAATTTAGATTTTCATGCCCGGATGAGATTCTAGTTACAGCTTCACTCTTACAAATGGCTGACACAGAGAGGATGGTGGATGAATTCATATCAAATTCTACATCACAACTGAAACTGCTATTGGATTCAGTAGAATCCCCATAGTTTTTCCTATCAATTTCTCTTAACAGATTAAAAACTGCTATTTTATTCCCATCTTTAATTCTCACATCTCTGAGTTCCCAGGTGTTCTTAACCAAACTCCCATCAAAGGATTCTACTCTATAAATTTTCTCACCAAGAGCAAGTGGTTCTGGAGGCAATTCTGTAAAAACAGTCTCACTATAGAGTTTCCCCGCATAATAGGGATTACCACTTTTTGTCAATATACCTACAGAAAAAAATTCGGGTAAAAGAAATGAAGAGACCAGGAAATTGTATATTTTCTGTAAATCTCGCCTGTCTCCTTTATACAGATGTAGTTTTTCAAACAGAATGCGCATTCTAAAATAAGCCCAGGCACTACCATCAGGATTTACTTTTAAAATTTTCTTGCTTATTGTAAAGGGCAGCGAACAGGCAAATGATGGAAACTGTCCTCCCGTAACTTCAATCTCAAATTCACCTCTGTAAAAGGTCTCATCTCCTGGTTTAAACCTGTATTCTAATTTTACCTTTTCCTTCTCCTGAGCCCACAACAGGGGAAAACTACCCATAACATAAAAAATCACTACTCCCAATTGCAAAATGTATCTGGGGCTCACTGTATTTAATCCAGTCTTCGGGATATCTCCCGCATCAATTTATTTATGACCTCAAATCTGCTGACCTTTATATCCTGAATAGCCTTTTCCCTCTGATTTTCAAAATCCAGTTTCGCCTGAGTTGCAATTTTAGAAAATCTGGCGTATTCCTTTTCTGCCAATTCTTCTGATTTTTCCTTGTAAATCTGAACTTTCTCCAACTCTCCCTTATCCAGCCAGACGCCATTACATTGAGGACAGACATCAACCATAACACCCTTAGTGGTTAAAACTTCAACAAGTTCTACATCCTTACAACTGGGACATTTCATCTCCTTCCTCCCGTAATCAAAATTAATACAAATATAATGTAACTCAATACCAAAATCAAACCCTCTACCCTGGAGACCTTAAACCTGGTCTTCATAAACAGTGCCACCAGAACAGAAATTCCAACAAGATAGGGGAATTCAAATCTCAACGCATGAGAGTTAAGTTCCACTGGCCTGATAACTGCTACTATCCCCAGCACAAATAAAATATTAAAAATATTGCTGCCCACTATATTTCCGATACTGATACTATCCACCTTTTTAACCACTGCTGTTAGAGAAGCGGCAAGTTCTGGAAGTGATGTCCCTATCGCAAATATCGTTATGGCAATTACCCAGGCAGATACGTGAAATATCCTGGCCAGACCCACCCCTCCTTTAATCATCAAATTTGCTCCTATAACCACACCTAAAAGAAAAATCAAACTGAACAGGAAAGCCAATGTCCGGGAATTAACCCTCTGGAATAATCTCTTGAATTTAAAATCACTCAACTCTCTGGAGTCAAAATATTTCTTCGCCCCCCTGTATGAGAGGATGAAAAATATAATGAAACATAGAAGTAAAATTATCCCATCTATTCTGTCTATCTTGAGGTCGAGGCTGAGAATATAAACCAGAAGAGAAGCCCCAACCATTAAAGGAACTTCTGTTTTTAAAACCGACCTTTCCACTATCAACGGCCTGAATAACACACACAATCCCAAAATCAAGCCAATGTTGGCGATATTGCTCCCGATGACATTCCCAAGAGCAATATCCTTCTGGTCTTTAATTGCTGCTACAATCCCCACCCCGGCTTCAGGGGCACTGGTGCCAAAAGCAATAATAACAAGTCCTATAAATAGTGGAGTTAATCTTAAAAGCAAGGAGAGTTTTACACTGGACTGGATAAGATAATTAGAACTGAAAATAAGGATGACGAGGCCAATAACAAAAAGAGAGAGATAATATACTGCAACCATTAGAACTATTTTACAAAAAATTGACTCTGAGTGGGAGTAAAATTATTGAGAAGAGAAAATCTTTTCGTACATAGTTTCTGTCAATGCTTTTGATTCCGGCTTTAAGGAATAAGTGAAAAATCCATTCAGAATCTCATTTACAAAAATATGGACTAATCCTGATTTTGAACTTAATCCCAGAAACTCACATACAGTTTAAAAATAATTCACAATTCCATTGACTATTTCACCGTTTAAATCTTCTATCAGGAATCCATTTCTTACATCTTTTTCCTCAACCTGTGTTAAAATGTCCAGAAGTGAAATAATAATCTCAAAGGTCTCCTGGGCTTTCTGTTGCTGGAATTTAATCCATTCTTTTACAAGATTTTCATCGGTATCCTTTCCCAGTATATCCGCAATTACTGTAAATAAAACGATATCAGCCATCCAGAACCTTTCTGGATCTTCAACTTCAGGCACAAACATAATCCTGACTCTGGACTCCTCATCTCCTTTTACCCTCCGGGCCCAGACAGAGGTAAATTGCATAATAAAAACCAAAAATACCAGAATTAGATAGGGAATCTTTCTCCTATTCATTATTCCAGGGTGGAAGATAGTTCTTCACTGTGCTCCAGTCTACCTGAACTGCTAATGTATTCATAAATCTTTTCCAGGTAATTAAATATGCCCCTTCAGGCTGAGAGGTAACTACCCACCACAATCCCGGTATCCAGGTAGGAACAAATTTTACCACTTCTATGAAACTTCCATCCCGATCTCTCAAAATTACACTTCCCTTCTTCCTGACCATATCAGCAAGTTGATAAGGAGTCCGAAAGTGCTCTCCTTCTCCTAACACTCTTTCAGCCATGGTATTCAATGCTTCGTTCACAAGTTCTTCGGCAACGCCTAACTCCTCGCTTTTACCAATGTATCTTAAAAGTTGAGTAAATATCTCAAAATTTCCATGATATCCAATCTCCCTCAGCGCCAGTCTTTTCTCTTCCACAGAAACACAATCTGCAGTGATGACCTCCCATAAAAACTCAGCCAGTTGAGATGAAGGAGTCACATTATCTAAAAACGCCAGCTCTAAAATTATTCTCCTTCTCACCCTGGCTGCTGAATCGGTCTTATCCATTAATTGGTCATAAGACTCTTTTAAATAAGGGAGAATTGGAAAAGCAGCATGCTTTACCACCTCATAATACCTCTCGTTTCCCTCCTGAATGATATCCGTCAGTTTCTGAATTGTCTCAGTTACGATTTCATCCAGCAATTGTCTGAATCCCTCTCTGGTATTCAAGTACCCTTCTACCTTTTGAGGATTCATACCCAAACTTTTAATAATTGTCATAAGTGCAGAAAGATCTTCAGAAGTTATCCTCCCTGCACTCATCCATTTATTTAGATTTCGGAAAATTTCATCCTTGAAGAAATATGTCGTCAACTCCTGAACGGGTAATGCTTCTAAATCAATCTCTTCAGCTTTCTGCCGTAAATCCTGCCAGTTAACAGGTTCATTTTTTACTCTGCGATGAAAGCAATTTTCTTCTCCGGCAGGAATAATGAAAGGAAAAGTAACCACCATCACCCAGATTATTTTTCTCATCTCCTCCCCTCCTTGTTTATCTATATAAATTTTATCCCAGTGATAACTTAAAAGTCAACTATAATCAGCAGTAAGTAGTATAAACTATTTTTCGCAAATTTTTAGATGATAAAATATTTTCAGAATTAAAGGAGTAAAGTATTTTTTCTGAGTTTTTCTACAGTTCCAGCATCTTCTGGATACTGCCCCGGGACTTCTCAATTATCTCCAATGGTAACTGGACTTCGTATTTCATCTCCTCCAGAGCCCGCAGGATTTTTCCCAGATTTATCTTTTTCATATCCTCACAAACTGCATGTTCACTGGCGGGGTAAAATTCCTTATCCGGGTTTTCTCTCTTCAGCCTGTAAATTATACCTACCTCGGTACCTATTATAAACTCCCTGGAATTCGATTCTTTTATATACCTGACCATTCCCTGGGTAGAATACACTGCATCGGCAAGAGCAATCACCTCCGGTGTGCATTCAGGATGAACGACAACTTCTGCCTGAGGGTGAAACTTTTTCTGTTCTTTAATATCCTCTGCCATTATCTTCACATGCACCGGACAATACCCATCCCAGAAAATCATCTTCTTTGCGGTCATCCTGTAAACATAATCACCTAGATATTTATCAGGCACAAAAATTATCTCCTCCTCATCCCTAAAAGCCTTAGTTACAACTTCCACCGCATTGGCTGACGTACAACACAGGTCACATTCTGCCTTTACTTCCGCAGGGGTGTTTACATAACAGAGGACATTCCTTCCAGGATAATTTTCCTTAAATTTTTTTAACCCCCGGGCGGTAATCATATCAGCCATAGGGCAACCTGCATTTTCATCAGGAATTAAAACAGTTTTCTCAGGGGAGATAATCTTTGCGGTCTCTGCCATAAAGTAAACCCCACAGAACACAATCACATCAGCATCTGTTTTACCTGCCTGGATGCTCAATCCCAACGAGTCACCCAGAAAATCTGCAATATCCTGAACCTCGGGTAACTGATAATTATGGACAAGAATCACAGCGTTTCTCTTTTCCTTCAACCTCATTATTTTCTCCACCAATTCTCCGTTCATTCTCCCTCCTTCTTACCTGAGTAACTCACTCACCTGATAACCTTCTGTATTATACCTCCGCCCAATACCACATCCCCATCGTATAATACAACTGATTGTCCCGGTGTAACTGCTGTCTGTTTTTCCTCAAAGCTCACCTTTAAATACCTGTTATCCAGTAACTGAAGACGGCATTTAGCAAAATTAGCAGAATATCTGATTTTAGCATATGCAGTTGGAGGTAAGTCATCCACAAGAATATTTATCTCCCCCGCAATAAGAGCAGAAGACAAAAGGTCTTCCTTCCCGCCTACCACGATTTTATTTTCCTCCGGTTTTATATCAATTACATATAAAGGATGTTTAAAACTTATCCCTAATCCTTCCCTCTGACCAATAGTATAAGCAGTTATGCCCTTATGTCTACCCAGAATGTTTCCCTCCTTATCTATTATATCTCCGGGTTTATCCTTTATGAATTTTTTTACAAAAGACCGATAATCGTCCTGAATGAAGCAGATATCCTGACTCTGGGGTTTAGCATAAACGGGGATTCCTTCCCTATGAGCAATCTCCCTAACCTCCTCTTTGGTGTAATCGCCGAGAGGGAAAATAATGGCGGAGAGATATTCTTTCTTTACAGGATAAAGAAAATAGGTCTGGTCTTTAACCCTATCTCGCGGCCGGAGTAAAAAATTTCTTCCATTCCTGTTTTCGACTTTTGCATAATGGCCAGTGGCTAAGTAATCAAATCCCATATTCAATGCCTGGTGTAAAAGTTTGCCAAACTTCAAATACCTGTTGCATTCCACACAGGGATTAGGCGTTCTACCTTTCTTATATTCCTCAATAAATTTCTTGGCCACAAATTCCTCAAGGTCAACGGAGAAATCCCAGACATAATGGTCAATCCCAAGTTTATCCGCAACTCTTCTGGCATCTTCAATCGCTGATAGGCCACAACAGCGGGGTCTGGAATTATCGTCTATCTTAACTCCCAAACACATAGTCACACCACAAACCTCATAACCCTGCTTTTTTAACAAAAACGCAGAGACAGAAGAATCCACACCCCCACTCATCGCTACCAACACTTTTTTCATCTGCCACTTTTACTCCGATAATCCTCTATCGCAGCTTTCAACGCCTGTTCTGCCAGAACGGAACAATGAAGTTTATGCTTAGGGAGTCCACCCAGAGCTTCAGCAACAGCCTTGTTGGAAATCTTAAGTGCTTCTTCGATGGTTTTACCTTTAACCATTTCAGTAAGTATGGAACTGGTGGCTATGGCTGCTCCACAACCAAAGGTCTTAAACTTCACATCTGCAATTCTGTCATCTATTACTTTAATGTATAAAACCATGACATCTCCGCATACCGGATTGCCAACTTTTCCTACACCATCGGCATCTGGAATCTCCCCCACATTTCTGGGATTGAAAAAGTGGTCCAGAACCTTCTCAGAATATTCCTCCATAATCAACCGTCCCTTCCTGCTCTATACAGAGGAGACATGGACCGCAATCTGCTCACTACCTCAGGGAGCACTTTCAGAACATAATCTACATCTCCTTCCTCCGTATACCTTCCCAGAGTAAGTCTTAATGAGCCGTGAGCAATCTCAGGTGGCAAACCAATGGCTAAAAGGACATGGGACGGCTCCAGGCTTTGTGAAGAACAGGCGGAACCAGTAGAAGCACATATCCCTTTCATATCCAGACTCAAAACCAGGGATTCTCCCTCAATATATTTAAACCCAAAATTAACATTATTAGGTAGCCTTTTATCTGAAGACTCCGGTTCATCAACCACAGGGCCATTGAGAATCGTCTCCTCTATTTTTCTCATCACACCAGTAATCAGTTTATCTCGAAGTCTTTTTAAATACACATTCTCCTCTTTCATCTTCTTCCGGGCAAGTTCCACCGCCTTGCCCAAGCCTATTATCCCGGGTACATTATGGGTGGAAGCACGCCTTCCCCTTTCTTGATCTCCACCGTGAAGGAAGGGGATAATTCTCGTGCCTTTTCTTATGTACAGAAAACCCACTCCTTTAGGTCCATATAATTTATGAGCAGAAGCACTGAGCAAATCCACATTCATTTCATCTACATCTATATTTAAATGACCAAAAGTCTGTACGGCATCAGTATGGAAATATATGCCTCTCTCCTTTGCTATCTTCCCAATCTCGGCTATGGGCTGGATTGTCCCGATTTCATTATTGGCATGCATAATAGAAATTAAGATGGTCCTGTCCTTTATAGCTTCTTTCACATCATCAGGATTAACGAAACCATTTTTATCGACTTTAAGATAGGTAACTTCAAAGCCCTGGTTCTCCAGATACTTACAGGGCTCGATGACAGCATGATGTTCCACTACCGAAGTTATTATGTGGTTGCCTCTCTCTTTATTGGCATAAGCAATCCCTTTTATGGCAAAATTATTACTTTCAGTCCCTCCAGAAGTAAACACAATTTCATCGGGACTGGCATTTAAAAATTGACCGATCTTTTCCCGGACGGATTCCACAGCCTTCCTTGCTTTCTGTCCATAAGAATGCAAACTGGAAGGATTTCCAAATTGCTTACAAAAATAGGGCTGCATCTCTTTAAGAACCTCGGGATCAACAGGAGTAGTAGCAGCATAATCCATATATATTTTTTTCATCTCAACTCACCTCTCTAAAATTCATA
>NATI01000026.1 GCA_002085265.1 Candidatus Omnitrophica bacterium 4484_49
AAGAGAGAAAGAGCCAGTTTACGCCCTCAGGACTTCCGCCTTCAGGATAAATTTAAATACCAAGGAAGATATAGATAATATTACTGATAGGGCCAATAAGTTTCATCATCCCTGTGACTGAAGTCTGTGGAAAATAATTATCATTACCATCTGGCTTTATAAATTGCCAAAATCATCCTTATTTACTATAATTAAATAAATTTCTTTATGTATTATGGGAAGATGAAATACGCACTTCTTATAGCAGATGGGATGAATGACCGTCCTCTCAGAGAACTGGAGGGGAGAACTCCTCTGGAGGTTGCTCATAAGCCCAATATGGATGAACTGGTTAAGAACTCTCTTGTGGGCCTGGTGAGCAATGTCCCCAAAGGATTTAAACCCGGAAGTGATATTGCCATTATGAGTATGCTGGGATTTGAGCCCCAGAATTACTATACGGGCAGAGGACCTCTGGAAGCAGCGAATCTGGGAATTGTGCTTTCAGATAATCAGGTAGCATTTCGTTGTAATCTTGTTACTATCTGTGATGGGAAGATGGTTGATTATTCTGCGGGGCATATAAGGAGTGAAGAGTCAAAGGTTCTTATCCAGGAGTTAAATAAAAAACTGGGCGGGGATAAATTGAAATTTTATTCTGGTGTAAGTTATCGCCATCTTCTGATAACAGAAGGTATAGGAGATGAACTTAAAACCACTCCTCCCCATGATATTATGGGAGAGGAAATAGAAAAATATCTTCCCCAGGGGAAGGACCAGGAAATCGTCAGAGAACTTATGTTTAAATCTCAGGAAATTCTTGAAAACCATGAAGTGAACAGAGTAAGAGTTGATCTGGGAGAAAACCCAGCCAATATGATCTGGTTGTGGGGACAGGGAAGGAGGCCTTCACTGCCAAGTTTTGAGGAACGTTACGGAGTCAGAGGGTTCGTTATATCTGCAGTTGATCTCGTAAATGGGCTGGGGAAACTTTTGGGGCTTAAGGTCGTAAAAGTTCCACAAGCCACTGGTTATTATGATACCAATTACCAGGGAAAGGGTGAATATGCAGTAAAAAATCTAAAAAAATATGATTTCTGTTTTGTTCATCTGGAGGCAACTGATGAGGCGGGACATAATGGAGAAGTGATGGAGAAGATAAAGGCAATTGAGGCATTTGATCGCTATATTGTGGGACCGGTTTATAATTACCTCAAAAATTGCGGTAAGGATTTTCGGATTCTGATTTCTTCTGACCATGCTACTCCAATTGCGGTCAGAACCCATACTGATGAGCCGGTGGCATTTATGTGCGCTGGAAGCGATATAAAGCCCGAGATTAAAGTTTCGTCTTTTAACGAAAAAAATGCGCGTGGAACTTTAATAGAATATGCAGGTCCCCAGTTCATTCAGGAGGTATTTTTTAAATGAACAGCGCAATTGTATTAATTTTAGTTCTGATATCTTTCGCTCTGGGATATTTTATTTATTTGAGGTTGTTAATCCGTAAAGTTTTTCCCCTGGATTTTAATAGAAAGACTCCTGCTGTGGAAATTAATGACGGTCTGGATTATATCCCCGCTAAAAACTGGCTGATTCTATTTGGTCATCACTTTGCCTCCATTGCCGGAGCAGCACCCATTCTGGGACCGGTGATAGCCTTTTCTATCTGGGGCTGGGTCCCGGCGATTTTATGGATTGTTCTGGGTTCTATTTTTCTGGGAGGAGTGCATGATTTTTCTGCACTTTATGTATCTTTACGGAATAAGGGAGTTTCTGTATCTGAAGTCGGAAGTTCTGCTGTGTCTCCTTACACAAAATATCTCTATTCGGGGTTCATTTTACTTACTTTGATTTTAATCATCGCGGTATTTGAATATTTCTGTGCTAAGACCTTTGTGGACAAACCTGAAATAGTTCTGCCATCATTGGGGCTTATCCCCATAGCCATTATTGTGGGATTTCTAATTTATCATTTGAATTTCAATACATTTTTTGCCACTTTACTGGGGCTGTGTGGTTTAGGGTTTTTGATATATCTGGGAGGGTATTTTCCGATAACACTTCCTTCTGGTATTAACAATCCCATAAATTTCTGGATAATTCTTTTAATGTTCTATTGTATTTTCGCTGCAGTTTTGCCGGTGAACATCCTTCTTCAGCCCCGAGATTATTTGTCTTCTTTTCTCCTGTTTGCCGGGGTCGGATTGGGAGTTTTGGGGATAGTGGTTGTGCATCCTCCACTGGTTTCTTCAGGGTATATCGGCTTCTTTGGCAAACTGGGTCCTTTATGGCCAATGCTGTTTGTAACCATTGCCTGTGGTGCAATTTCTGGTTTTCATTCTCTTATTTCCAGCGGAACTACATCCAAGCAGTTATCCAGTGAAAGGTATGCTGGAAGGATTGGTTATGGGGCGATGCTTATGGAGGGGCTTCTGGCAACTATTGCCTTGATTGCGGTTGCCTCTCTTAAACCCCAGGTATTCAGGGCGACACTTTCCTCCTCCAGTCCAGTTGCCTGTTTTGGAAAGGGGTATGGAATTCTGGTCTCTCCGTTTTTAAAGGGACATGGTGCTGCTTTTGCAGTTCTAATTCTCAATGCATTTATCCTTACCACTCTGGATACTGCAACCAGAATATCCCGGTATGTGGGAACTGAACTGTTCAAATTTAAAGGTAGAATTATCCCTACACTCATCCCTGTTATTTTAGCTACTCTTCTGGCGCTTTGCGGTAAATGGATGAATATCTGGACAATCTTTGGGGCAAGCAATCAACTCATCGCTGGGCTGGCATTGATTGTAGTCAGTGCTTGGCTGGTCAAGAATGGGAGAAGAGCGACGTTTACTCTCCTACCTGCAGTATTTATGTTAGTTATCACTATCTGGGCGCTCGTGTATAAACTTATTACTTTTATAAGGACAAAAAATCTCACTTTAAGTATAATCTCTGTAATTTTAATTATTCTAGCACTTGCAGTAGTATGGTCGGCGAAATTTGTATTCGTAAGGAGAGAAAATGGATAAAGTGATTGTTCACAAATATGGGGGGAGTTCAGTAGCCACTGTATCCAGAATCAGAAGGATAGCGGGTAATATAGTTAGATATAAGAAGAAAGGTTATGATGTGGTAGCAGTGGTTTCTGCCATGGGGGATACCACAGACGAACTTCTGACACTGGCTAATAAGGTGAATAAAAATCCAGCAGAGCGGGAGTTAGATTTATTACTTTCTACAGGAGAGCAGGTTTCATCTGCAATTCTGGCTATGGCTGTTCAGAATAGAGGATATCCGGCAGTGGCTTTTACGGGTTTCCAGGTGGGGATAATTACTGATTCCGCTTTCACCAAAGCTCGAATTATGAAAATAAATGCTGACCGTATAAAGAAAGAACTAAAGCAGGGTAAGATTGTGGTTGTGGCTGGTTTTCAGGGGATGAATCTGGATATGGAGATAACCACTTTAGGCAGAGGGGGGAGCGATTTGACTGCTGTGGCACTGGCTAAGAGTTTGGATGCTGAGGTTTGTGAGATATATACCGATGTTGAAGGCGTTTTCACAGCCGATCCCAGGATTGTGCCCAGTGCCAGAAAAATTCGCCGTATCTCATATGATGAGATGCTGGAACTGGCATCTTTAGGAGCAAAAGTAATGCAGGCCCGGTCAATTGAGTTTGCCAAGAAATATGGAGTTAGAATTCATGTCCGTTCCAGTTTTAATACCAAACCTGGAACTATAATAATGGAGGAGGTAAAAGAAATGGAAGATATTTATGTTACTGGGGTGGCTGTAGATAAAAATGAAGCCAAAATTACAATTTGTGATGTTCCTGATAAGCCGGGAATTGCCGCTCATATATTTTCCAAAATTTCCGAGAGAAATATAAATGTGGATATGATTGTTCAGAATGTGAGCAGGCAGGGGTATACTGATGTCTCGTTTACGGTTTCCAAGACAGATTTATCCAAAACAGTTGAGATAGCGAAGAAAGTAGCAAGAGAAATTTCAGCCTCTGATGTTATAATTGATGATAAAATTGCCAAGGTCTCAGTTGTGGGTGTGGGGATGAGGTCCCATGCCGGAATCGCTGCCAAAATGTTTAAGGCACTTGCAAATAATAAAATAAATATAGAGATGATTTCCACATCGGAAATTAAAATTTCCTGCGTAATAAGAGCGCGTCATGCTGAAAAAGCAGTTAAAACCTTGCATAAAGCATTTGAATTGCATAAACTCAAGAGGTGATTGCCATGTCCAGAAAAATCGAAATTTATGATACCACTTTACGGGATGGAGCTCAGACCGAGGGGATTTCTTTTTCGGTTAAGGATAAACTTGCGATTACGAAAAAACTGGATGAGTTTGGTATTCACTATATCGAAGGAGGTTGGCCTGGCTCTAATCCCAAAGATATGGAGTATTTTGATAAAGTGAAGAAGCTCAGACTCAAAAATTCTAAAATTGTCGCTTTTGGTTCCACTCGAAAGCCAGGGATTAAAGTCGGGAAGGATAAAAATCTTCAAGCGCTTTTAAAAGCCGGGACAGAATATATAACTGTATTTGGGAAAAGCTGGGATTTACATGTGCATAAAGTATTAAGGACGGGCCTTCAAGAAAATCTGGATATGATATTTGATACTGTTTCCTATCTTAAAAAGAGAGGATTTAAAGTATTTTTCGATGCCGAGCATTTCTTTGATGGTTATCGTGAAAATCCAGAGTATGCTCTCAAAACATTACAGGCTGCAGGATCAGCAGGAGCGGATTTACTGGTTCTCTGTGATACCAATGGAGGAATGTTGCCTTCTTGGATAGGTGAGATAATCCGGGAAGTGAAGAGCAGAGTGGAGACAGCGTTGGGTATTCATGCTCATAACGATACCGGGATGGCAGTTGCCAATTCCATTCAGGCAATTCAGGAAGGATGCGTTCATGTTCAGGGCACAATAAATGGTTATGGGGAGAGATGTGGTAATGCAGATTTATGTGTTATCCTTCCCAATATAAAGTTAAAACTGGGGCTGAATTGTATTCGTGATGATAACCTTAAGAAACTGACAGAACTTTCTCATTTTGTGGCTGAGGTTTCTAACATGAAACCTGTGGAAAATCAGCCTTATGTTGGAGGTAGTGCTTTTACACATAAAGGGGGAGTTCATATAAACGCGGTAATGAAGGATCCCAGGACATATGAACATATATTGCCGGAGGCAGTTGGAAATAAGAGAAAACTGCTTGTGTCGGAATTATCTGGCAAGTCAAGTATTGTAATCAAGGCCCAGGAATATGGATTCCAGCTGGATAAGAATAAAAAAATTACCCATAAACTCCATAAATTACTTCAGGAGCTGGAGCATAAAGGATATCACTTCGAGGCTGCAGAGGGTTCATTTGAGTTGCTGTTGAAGAAACAACTGGGTAAGTTAAAGAAATTCTTCACACTGGAAAGTTTTCGGGTAATCGTGGAGAAAAGAAAGGACGAAAGTATCATATCTGAAGCCACTATAAAATTGAGAGTTAATAATAAACCAGAATATACAGTGGCAGAGGGAGATGGTCCTGTTAATGCTTTGGATAAAGCATTGAGAAAGGCATTACACCAATTCTACCCGGTATTAGCGGAGATGAGGTTGGCAGATTTTAAAGTCAGAGTTTTAGATGAAAAAGCAGGCACTGCAGCCAAAGTCAGGGTTTTGATTCAGTCTCAGGATTCTGAGGAGAGCTGGGCGACAATAGGGGTATCTGAAAATATAATTGAAGCCAGCTGGCAGGCATTGTTGGATAGCATCGAGTATAAATTGATGAAAGAAAATCAGAAAGGAAGAATCTAATCTTTATGGAGTCCCGATATAACCCCAGGCAGGTAGAAGAAAAATGGTACAGGTTTTGGGAGGAGAATGAATTTTTTCATGTCCAGCCTGATTCTGGCAAACAGCCGTACTGTATAGTCATCCCTCCCCCCAATGTCACAGGTATTCTCCATATGGGGCATGCTTTGAACAACACCATTCAAGATATCCTTATCAGATGGAAGAGGATGCAGGGCTACTGCACTCTCTGGATTCCGGGAACAGACCATGCTGGGATTGCAACTCAGAATGTGGTGGAACGTCAACTGGCAAAGGAAGGACTGAGTAGAGAAGACCTGGGAAGGGAAAAGTTCTTGCAGAGAGTATGGGAGTGGAAGGAAAAATATGGTTCCACAATTGTCAATCAGTTGAGAAAACTTGGCGCATCCTGTGACTGGAGGAGAGAGAGATTTACAATGGATGATGGGCTTTCGGAAGCAGTTATTACCGCATTTATTCAACTTTTTAACCGGGGTCTTATTTATCGTGGAAATTACATTATAAACTGGTGCCCGAGATGTAAAACTGCTCTTGCTGATGAAGAGGTGGAATATCAGGAACAGGAAGGATTTCTGTATTATTTGAAATATCCTGTTATTGGAGAGAAGAGAAAATTCGTAACTGTTGCCACTACCCGACCTGAAACCATGCTGGGAGATGTTGCAGTGGCAGTTCATCCCGATGATGAAAGGTATGAATTCCTGAAAGATAAGAAGTTACTTCTTCCTCTCATGAAACGGGAATTGGTTATAGTAAAAGATGAGATAGTTGACCCTGAATTCGGAACGGGAGCAGTAAAAGTAACCCCTGCTCATGACCCTGCTGATTTTGAAATTGCCTTGAGGCATAAACTCAAACCGGTAATAGTGATGGATCAGGCAGGTAAGATGAACGAGAATGCGGGTAAGTATAAAGGTCTGGATAGATTTGAGGCTCGTAAGCAGATAATAAAAGATTTAGAGTCTCAAGAACTGGTAGAGAAAATAGAACCGTATATTCATTCTGTGGGCCATTGCTATCGATGTAATACTGTAATAGAACCTTATATTTCCCGGCAGTGGTTTGTGAAAATGCGTCCTCTTGCTAAACCGGCAATTAAAGTTGTAAAAGACGGCAAGATAAAATTTTATCCTCCTCGCTGGGAGAAAGTTTATCTTCACTGGATGGAAAATATTAAAGACTGGTGCATCTCCCGCCAGATATGGTGGGGACACAGAATACCTGTATATTACTGCCGGAATTGCTGGCGGGAAGAAAGTGAATATGATTTTACTCCTAAAGATGTAAATTCTCTTAAGGGAGTAATTGTTTCTGCTGTTAAGCCAGAGAGATGTCCGGAATGTGGTGGAAATGATTTTATTCAGGATGAGGATGTTCTGGATACCTGGTTTTCTTCCTGGTTGTGGCCATTTTCTACAATGGGCTGGCCAAAGATAAAAAAGCGCTCTCCTCATTCCATAAAGGAAGGAGAAAAACTAAATGATCTGGATTATTTCTATCCCACTTCCACCTTGGTAACGGCTCAGGAAATACTATTCTTCTGGGTAGCAAGAATGATTATGGCTGGGATGGAATTTATTGGAGAGGAGCCATTTCGGGATGTTTATATCCACGGTACAGTGAGGGATGAGAAAGGCAGAAAGATGTCCAAATCGTTGGGTAATATAATTGACCCTCTGGAGATAATTCAGGAATATGGAGCCGATGCATTGAGGTTCAGTTTAATTTCCATCACTGCTATGGGTCAGGATGTATATTTATCCCGGGATAAGTTTATTTCCGGCAGGAACTTTACCAATAAAATCTGGAATGCTGCCCGGTTTTTGATTATGAATATCGGAGAGCTCAAAGAGATTAGAATAGACAGGGTCTCGGTATTTGATGCCTGGATTTTGACAGTTTTAAATCAGCTTATAACAGATGTAAACCAGTCACTGTCAGAATACAATTTCAACGAGTCAGCGAGTCTGTTATACGAATTCTTCTGGCATAAATTCTGTGACTGGTATATAGAGATCAAGAAGAAAGACCTTTACTCTGGAGATGAATTAAAATCAACTCAGGCAAAAATTATCCTGATTTATATTCTGGATAATATCTTGCGGTTGCTCCATCCATTTATGCCGTTTATTACGGAAGAGATATGGCAGAAAATAAAGCCGTTTTTACCTCTGGCTTACTCTTCTCTGGGGAAAGAATATCGTGATTTCCCCACTATTATGATCGCCACCTGGCCGGAGGTTGATGACCGGATTCATGATCCTAGAAGTGTTGAGCTTATGTCCAGAGTTATAGAGATAATTCAGGCCATAAGGAATATAAGAGCAGAACTGAATGTCCCTCCGGCTAAGAAAATAAATGTGATATTGGCAGGGGAGGATGGAGAAATTTTAGATTTATTTGACCGGAATAGAGAATATATTATGCCTTTAGCTACCCTTGATGATATAGAAATCCATCGGCAGGATATTGAAAGGCCAGATGGCAGTGCATTTGGAACTGCAGGAAGGGTAAATATTTATCTTCTTCTCCAGGGTATAATAGATATTCAAAAAGAAAAGCAGAGACTTAGGGATAAGAGAGAAAAGTTCTATCAGGACCTTGAGAATGTGGTGGCCAAACTGGAAAATAAAGAATTCATAGCCAAAGCCAATCCCCAGGTGGTGGCTAAAGTGAGGGAGAGGAAAAAAGAACTGGAAGGAGCGATTCAGGAGCTTAATTCTATACTGGACAGTTTATGAAACTCACACCAGAAATTAAAGCCATTATATCTCATGCCTTAAAAGAAGACAGGGTCTTTCGGGACTATACCACCAGAGGATTGAGTATAGAGAATTTGAATATTACCGCGGTAATTTATGCAGGGGTGGATGGCAGACTCGCGGGTTTAGACATAGCCCGTGAGGTTTTCAAATCCCTGGGGAAGATAAAGTGGAGTCCGGTGATAGAAGATGGCTGTGATTTTAGAGCCGGCGATGAAATCGTAAAGATTAACGCTAAGGCAGAGGTAATACTGGGAGGGGAGCGAACCGCTTTAAATTTCTTATCTCATCTTTCAGGGGTAGCGACTTTTACTAAAAGATTTGTAGAGTTGGTATCTAAAAACAAAATCAAGATTTATGATACCAGAAAAACTCTGCCTGGACTTCGGAAACTTGATAAATATGCAGTGAAAATCGGAGGAGGATATAATCATCGCATTGACCTCTCCCAGGCGTTGATGATAAAGGATAACCATGTTAATTCTTTCAGGAAAATTTATCCTGGGTCTGATTATATCGTGGAAATGGTGAGGAGATTGCGGAAGAGATATCCTGGTAAGGAATTGATAATAGAGGTGCACGGTTTTCAGGAATGGGAACAGGCAATAAAGGCATGCCCTGATGTGGTCATGTTTGATAACTGGAAACCGGAGGATATCGAAATTGCTCTCAAGATGGTAGGAAAGAGAAGGAAATTTGAAATAGAGATTTCAGGTAATATAAATCTGGAACAGCTGGAAAAAATTATGGAACTGGGTATAGATAGAATCTCTCTAGGGAAAATCACCCATTCTGCCCCCGCGATAGATTTCTCGTTAGAAGTAATTTAATATCAATAAGTTCCCTTGCCCACCTCGTAGGTGGACAGAGGGGTTAT
>NATI01000027.1 GCA_002085265.1 Candidatus Omnitrophica bacterium 4484_49
ACTCCTCTACCCTCACTGGCTATCATTTCCATTGCTTTATGCAACTGAGCACCACAATCACATCTTAAAGAATGAAATACATCTCCCGTAAGGCACTGAGAATGAACTCTGACCAGAACCGGTTCAGCACTCACTGCTCGCTCATGCTCACCTCTTCCCATCACCAGAGCAATGTGTTTTCTCTTATCAATTTTATCCTCGTACAGATAAAGTTCAAATTCCCCGAATGTGGTGGGAAGTTTGGTCGTTACTATCAACTCCACTAATTTTTCCCTTCTCCTGCGATATTCTATTAAATCTCTTATGGTGGCAATTTTCAAATTATGTTTTCTGGCAAAATCAAACAATTCCGGCACTCTGGCCATAGTGCCATCTTCATTCATTATTTCACATATTACTCCTGCAGGATAAAGTCCAGCAAGTTTCATCAAATCCACACAGGCTTCAGTATGCCCTGCCCGCACGAGCACTCCTCCTTCTCTTGCCCGTAATGGAAAAATATGGCCAGGTTTTATAAGGTCCTCAGGTCTAGTATTAGGATTGATCAAAGTATGAATAGTATGGGCACGGTCATGGGCAGAAATTCCGGTGGTAATACCCTCACGGGCATCCACAGAGATTGCCCAGGCAGTAGAATACTTATCCTCTGGCTTTTCCTGCATGGGCTTTAATCCCAGTTCATCCAGACGCTTTCCCTCCATGGGTACACATATAAGACCTCTTCCATATTTAGCCATAAAGTTTATGTCTTCTGGTTTGACAAAAGAGGCAGCCATAACAAGATCACCTTCGTTCTCGCGGTCTTCGTCATCAACAATGATGACCATTTTACCCGCTTTGAGGTCATCCAGAATTTCATCAATGGTGTTGAATTTATATTCTTCCATAATTGCCCTTTAAAAATTCTATGATATAACCATATGCCCGTCAAACTATAAAAATTTCAACGCCCTGCTAAACAGAATAGATAAAACACCCCTAATACCGATTAAGACATTCATACTCAAGAAGATATTTTGACTTATAAACAATCCATTAAATTAGTTTCTGTTGAGAGGAATTTCTAATTCCGCCTTATTTCTCTCCCCAAAGAGTTATAAATCAGGGATCTTGCGTGAATCCAGAAGAAGTTTTGCCCCTAAAGGAATAACTACCACCAGCCCTAAAATACCAAACAATAAAGATATAAAATATAAAAACATTCGAAAAATTGCTTTTTGGTACACCTTTCTTGCTAGTATGTTAAATAAAACAAAATTGCAAATAAAAAGAAAAACCGTAGAGAAACTTATAACTATAATTATCAGATCCTGTGCATTCTGCGTAATATGGAACCTCTTCAGAATAGAAGAATGTAAACAATACCACATTGTTATACTCACCACTCCATACAAAACAAATACTATAAAAAATAAGTCCCTAGAAATTTTAAATCTCTTAATTTTACTCGTATTAACCTCAAAATTTTTTTCTACTGGTTCCATATATTCACCTCCTTTCCAAAAAAATATAAATCTATTTTCAAGAATACACAAATATAAAATTCAGGAATCAAACTTTACTATAGTTACAACCGGATAGTCTTTTAACTTTTCTCTACCTTTCAAAAACGTCAGTTCAATTAAAAACACAATTGCTGAAACCTCAGCAGATAACTTATGTGTTAATTGAATACAGGCCTCAGCCGTTCCCCCTGTCGCCAGAAGGTCATCCACAATCAGAACCCTATCTCCTTTCTGTAATGCATCCTCATGGACCTCCAATGTGTCCTGACCATATTCTAATTGATAAGTATAGGAAATAGTTTTGTAAGGCAACTTACCCTTTTTTCTTACAGGTACAAATCCTTTATTTAATTTATAAGCAAGGGCGGAGGCGAAAATAAATCCCCGTGACTCCACAGCCATGATTTTATCAAAATCAAACCCTTCTACTTTTTCGGCTAATACATCCACCGCCTGATGAAATGCCTCTGAATTTTGAAGCAAAGGAGTTATATCTTTAAAATTTATTCCGGGTTTAGGAAAATCCGGAATCTCGCGAATGTAAGACTTAAGGCCCATCACCTCTTCCTCCTCCTTGTTTTGGGAACAGACTTCTTTTTCTTCGTAATCTTTCTCTTCCCAGAGACCTTCCTGATTCTTTTAGGTCTTTTACCATTTTTGCCTTTTTTCTTTCTGGTAATCTCTTCTTTTTTAAACTTTTTTCTCTTTTTCTCTTTAAGTTTTAAAGAATGACTTGGTTTCTCCTCTAGGCTATGAGTTTCTCCCAGAAGTATCTCCCGCATTTTAGCCAGCGCTTCCTTCTCTATCTGCCTTACTCTTTCCCGCGTTATCTTAAACTTTCTGGCAACCTCAGCCAGAGTGCGGGGCAGACCGGTATCTAAACCAAATCGCATTCTTATTATCTGGCGCGACCTCTCATCCATCATGGAAAGCAATTCCTCAACCTCTTCTTTCTTAAACAGGTTTACCAGTTCATCCACGGCTTCAATTTCATCATCCTGCAACAGGTCTATAAAATCGGCTTCTCCTTCCTCACTGACGGGTTTATCCAGAGACGTTATCGTCTGAGAAACGAGTTTTAGTTGATGGACTTTCTCTATAGGAATTTTAAGCTCCCGTGCCAGTTCCTTATCGGTGGGTTTCCTTCCATATTTATGTGTCAATTTCTCTATCACTTTACGCATCTTGTGAAGGAGTTCTCCCATATACACTGGAATTCTTACAGTACGAGCCTGATTGGCTATAGCCCGGATAACATGTTGCCTGATCCACCAAGAAGCATAGGTAGAAAATCTATAACCCAGGCGGGGATTAAATCTTTCCAGAGCCTTAATCAATCCGATATTGCCTTCTTCGATAAGGTCTGCAAGCGGAAGCCCAAGCCTTTCATATTTTCGGGCAATTTTAACAACCAGGCGGAGGTTGGAACGAATCAATTTTATTCTTGCTTCCTCATCTCCCTTCTGTGCTTTCTTAGCAAGCTCCCTCTCTTCCTGCGCTGACAGAACAGGAATTTTTCTTATTTCACGGAAGTAATCCCTTAATACTTCAAAACTCATCTAAATTATTTTTTGTTATCTTTAATACTTGCCTGGGCAGCAGAAAGTTTAGCAATAGGCACCCGATAAGGAGAACAGCTTACATAATTCATCCCTACTTTATAACAAAATTCCACTGAACTAGGCTCCCCTCCATGCTCTCCACAGATTCCAACTTTAAGCTCAGCACGGGTTTTTCTACCCTTTTCTATACCTATTTTCACCAATTCTCCAATTCCCTCCTGATCGAGAATCATAAATGGGTCATCTTTCAATATTCCGGCTTCAAGGTATTTAGGTAAGAACTTGGCAATATCGTCTCTGGAAAATCCAAATCCCATCTGAGTGAGGTCATTGGTGCCGAAACTGAAGAATTCTGCCTCTTCAGCAATCCTATCGGCGGTAATTGCTGCTCTGGGCACTTCAATCATAGTTCCAATTGCATATTCCAGTTTTACTGCTTTCTCCTTCTCCACTTCCTGGGCAACTTCTTTAATATGCTTCTTTAAAAATCTAATTTCATTAACATGGCCTACCAGTGGAATCATAACCTCCACGATTACCTTCTTACCATTTTTAATCATTTCTGCTTGGGCCTCAAAAATAGCCCGTGCCTGCATACGGGAAATTTCAGGATAACTTATGCCCAACCGGCATCCCCGATGTCCCAGCATGGGATTAAATTCTTTCAGCTGCTCAACCTTGCTCTTCAAATCCCTGCTCTCAATCTCCAGTTCCTTAGCCACTTTTTCTATATCCTCATCACTGGCAGGCAAAAATTCATGAAGAGGGGGATCAAGCAACCTGATAGTTACCGGAAATCCCTCCATTACTTCAAATATCCCTATAAAATCATCACGCTGTAAGGGAAGAAGTTTATCCAGAGCCTGCTGCCTTTCCTCGGGAGTATCAGCAATAATCATTCTTCTGACCAGATTTATCCTGTCCTCTCCGAAAAACATATGCTCGGTTCGGCAGAGGCCAATTCCCTCAGCCCCAAAATCTCTGGCAACTTTGGCATCATGGGGAGTATCAGCATTTGCTCTCACTCCCATTTTCTTATATTTATCTACCCATTCCATAAGGGTTTTGAACTTTCCGGCCACCTGAGGCTTGATAAGTTTGGCAGGCCCCAGAATTACCTCTCCAGTAGTGCCATTTAAAGTTATCATATCGCCTTTATTTATCTTAAGGTCTCCAACTGTAAAATATCCCTCCTCTTCATTTATGGAGATGTCATTACATCCCACGACACAACATTTTCCCATTCCTCTTCCCACAACTGCTGCGTGAGAAGTCATTCCACCGCGGGCAGTAAGAATTCCCTGGGCTTTTGCCATACCACCTATATCCTCAGGAGATGTCTCTGCTCTGACAAGAATCACATCTTCTCCATTCTCAGCTCTCTCTATAGCCTCGTCAGAACTGAATACCACTTTCCCTACTGCTGCCCCTGGGGAGGCTGGAAGTCCCTTAGCAATAACCTGAACTTTTTCATTAGGATCTATCATCGGATGCAACAATTGATCAAGCTGTTCAGGTTTGATACGCATGATTGCTTCCTGTTCAGAAATCAGACCCTCATTAACCATATCCACTGCAATATTAACTGCTGCCAGTGCAGTCCTTTTACCGGTCCTGGTCTGGAGAAGATAAAGAGTACCTTCCTCTATTGTAAACTCCACATCCTGCATATCCCGATAATGTTTCTCCAGTTTCTCAAAAATTTCACACAGCTGTTTGTAAATCTGGGGCATTTGCTTCTCCAGCCTTTCTATAGGTTCCGGTGTTCTGATACCGGCAACTACATCTTCACCCTGAGCATTGATTAAAAATTCTCCATAGAATTGTTTCTCACCGGTAGAAGGATTACGGGTAAATCCTACTCCTGTTCCAGAATTATCTCCCATATTGCCGAAAACCATGGTCTGAACATTTACAGCAGTCCCGAGGTCATGAGGAATCTTATGAATCTCTCGATAAGTAATAGCCCGTTTATTATTCCAGGAGGCAAACACAGCATTTACTGCCATCTTGAGTTGCTCCCAGGCCTCCTCTGGAAAATCCTTACCGGTTTTTTCCTTAATCAGTTTTTTAAATTCAGATACCAGCTGTTTTAAGTCTTGGGCAGAAAGTTCAGTATCCAACTCCACACCTTTTTCTTTTTTCTTCTTCTCCAGAAGTTGCTCAAATTCACTGTGTTCAATCCCTAAAACCACATTCCCAAACATCTGGACAAATCTTCTATAAGCATCATATGCGAAACGAGGGTTATCCGTCTTTTTAATCAAGCCCTGAACAGTCTCGTCGTTCAACCCCAAATTCAAAATTGTATCCATCATACCTGGCATGGAAATGGCTGCTCCCGAACGCACTGAAACCAGAAGAGGGTTTTCCTTATCTCCAAATTTTTTACCCGTTACCTCTTCCAGTCTCCGCATTGCCTGCTTTAACTCCTCTTCCAGACCTTGAGGCCATTTTTCTCCATTGTGATAATAATACTTACAGGCTACAGTAGAGATGGTAAATCCTGGAGGAACAGGTATTCCCAGATTTGTCATCTCAGCCAGATTAGCCCCCTTTCCTCCCAGAAGTTCCTTCATATCTGCCCGACCATCAGCCTTACCCTGAGCAAAAAAGTAGATATACTTGGTAGCAGTTGCAGTCTTGTTAACTTCTCGCATTTTTTAACACCTCCATTTCTTTTAAATCCGCCACCCTCTCGGTTACCAGCCGGTTTACGAGATAAAGCAAAACCTTCCGGTTATTCCTTAATTTCTCATCTTCAACATTTACCAGAACCTTATCGAAGAATAGATGTATTATATCATAAAAAGTACGGGCATACAAAATTAAAACATCATCATAATTACGCCTATCCACTTCAGTTAAAATTTTATCTTTATTGGCTAAATATACATTCCATAACTTTTTCTCCTCAGGAAGTTGCAATAAATCTTCATTTACTGTTCTATTTTCAAACTGCTGGCCCTTTATAATATTGGCAGTTCGTTCTACTACTTTGCAGGCCATATAAAATTCTTTATTATCGTATATTCGCAATAGTTTTCTTATTCTAAAATAAACCTCAGCAGGACTGGTAAAATTGACCTTCACAACTGCTGCAATTAAATCTCTGGAGATATCCTCCTCCCGCATTAATACTTCAAATCTTTCTATAATCAGATTTTGAAAGATTCCATAAACTTTCTCCTTTTCTATTTTAAATTTATCTTTAAGATGGAAATAAGCGACATCAAACAGATTTTCAATATCAATTTCAAACTGATAGTGAATTAAAATTCTTACTATTGCCTGAACCTGCCTGCGAATAGTAAATGGGTCTTCGCTTCCTGAAGGGACCAATCCCAAACCCAGAAACCCAACCACATTGTAAAGTTTATCAATCACAGACAGGAGTGCAGAAAGTTTAGTAGAAGGTAGTCCATCCTCATTTGTTCTGGGTTTATAATGCTGGGAAATGGCATCTGCCACTTCATTTCTCTCTCCATCCAGTTGGGCATATATTCCTCCCATTATCCCTTCCAAACTTGGAAATTCATATACCATTTTAGTCAATAAATCTGCTTTACACAGATAGGCTGCCCTGTTTAAATCCTGAATCTCCTGAGCATTGAATTTTAAAATCTCGCCCAATTTTTGTGCCATTTTTACCATTGCATTTACCTTATCCCAAACTGTTCCCAATTTTTGATGATGGAGAACCGTAGATAATTTTGGTACTCTACTTTCCAGAGACTCTTTTCTATCCTGGGTAAGGAAATAATCAGCGTCCCAGAGACGAGAATTAAGCACAAACTCGTAATGTTTCTTCACATTCTTAACAGCCTTGGGCTTGCCTTCCAGAACCGCCAAAAAGTTATTTTTTATCTTTCCGGATTTATCCACCACAGCAAAAACTCTTTGATATTTTGCCATACTGGCCAACAAAACGACTTCTGGAAGTTTAAGGAATTGAGATTTAAAACCACAGGAAATCACAAATGGTTTTTCCACCAAATCATTTACCTCTGACAATAATTCAAAATTGGGATAAACACAGACTTCCAGCGCTTTCGCTTTTTTCTCCAGAAGTTTCTGGATTTTCTTTCTCCTATCTTCTGGTGATAGAACAATACCATGGGTTTTAATAATTTTAAAGTAATCTTTTATGGCTTTAATTTTATATCTCTTAAATTCTCCATTCTCCCGAATAAAGGTATACGGCTGGGAACGCAATTTACCCAACTTGAGATTAAGAAGATTATCATCAAATAAGGCAAGCAACCATCTTACCGGTCTTATAAATCTCAAACTACTGTCATCCCAGACCATATATTTTGGAAGGGAAATCTTCTCAAACACAAATGGGAACACTTCACACAGAATTTTCTGGGCTGAGAGTGCAGGCTGGGTTTTGTTTACAAACACATATTTGCCCTTTTTTGTTTCTTGAATAACAACATCTTTTTCAGATGCTTTTTGAGACCTCAGAAAACCAAAATAGGCAGGAGTAGGTTTGTTATTTTTAAAAGCAACATCATAACTCGGTCCCGCAATCAATTTTTTCTCACTACAACTTTTTGCAGAAATTTTTCCCACAATTACTATTCGAGAAGGAGTATAACCAAGGTGTATTTCAATCTCTGAGATTCTTCTCTCCCGGATTAAATCAGGAAATTTTTCTTTTAACTGGCTGGAGATTAATTCTCCCACTCCTGCTGGTATTTCTTCTACACCTATTTCAATTAGAAATTTCTTAATTGCCATTCTCCTCGAGATAAATCTGAGCACATTTCTTTGCCCTATTTCTTATTGTGGCGATATAATTCTGTCTCTCAATCACACTTATTGCTCCCCGAGCATCCAGAATATTAAATATATGAGAAAGCTTCAGAACCATTTCGTAGGCTGGTAGCCATAACCGCATTGTAAGCAACCTATCAGCCTCCTGCTGATATTGTTGAAACTGGGTAAGATAAACATCAATGTCAGCCATCTCAAGGTTATATTCCCCAAAACTTTTTTCTCTGATATCATGGAGTTCACCATATTTTAAATCCTGTGACCATTTAATTTCAGCAATGTGTTCTACATTCTGAAGATACATTGCTAATCTCTCCAGGCCATAAGTAATTTCGGCTGGGATTAATTTTAAATTCATCCCCCCCACCTGCTGGAAATATGTAAACTGAGTGACCTCAAGACTGTCCAGCCAAACTTCCCATCCCAATCCCCAGGCGCCCAGAGTAGGAGATTCCCAGTCATCCTCGACAAATCTCAAATCATAATCTTTAAGGTCAAATCCTATGGCAGTTAAACTTCTAAGATAAAGTTCTCTTACATTATCAGGCGATGGTTTTAAAATTACCTGATACTGATAATAAAATCCTGCTCTTAAAGGATTTTCTCCAAAGCGAGAATCAGCGGGTCTGCGAGATGGCTGGACATAGGCACACCTCCAGGGTTTATCATCCAGAGATTTAAAAAAAGTAGCGATGTGGAAAGTGCCTGCCCCCACTTCCATATCATAGGGTTGCAAAATTACACAGTTCTGTTTTTTCCAGAAGGAATTTAGTTTGGAAATTATTTCCTGAAAATATGAAATCTTGTTCATATTGATTTCTGAATTTTAACAAAAAAGAGAAATTTCCGCAATTAATATAAAAACAGACCCCGCGGTGCCGCCGCTGCATAGAGAGTCACTGAGTGACCCTCCACAGGTGGGTGCCCTGTGAGATGGCATCTGAATCCCGAAATCATTCGGGACTCACTAAGCCATCTCAACGCAGGCTCCCTCGAAATTCAATTCGCCTCAGGATCCCTCATGCAGACAGAGCGCACACCGCAGAGCCTATTTTTATTATATTACCTTCTACCTCTCCCAGTCAAGAAAATGGAAATAAAAGTATTCCATTAAAATCATGTTATGGATACAATAACCTTTATGAATTTAATCTCTATATTTATAATTTCATTCTTGATTGCTCTATCAGGGGCTTTAGCTCCTGGACCTCTTCTGGCAGTAGTAATTGCGGAAACTCCTCGCCGGGGATTCAAAACCGGACCTTTGGTAATTGTTGGACATGGAATATTAGAAACAATAATGGTTGTCCTACTTTTGTTGGGGTTATCTAAATTTTTAAATACCCCATTTTTAATCAAAATTACTGGAACGCTGGGGTCTGTAATCCTTTTCTATTTTGGAGTCAAACTCCTTATTACAACCCCCGAAATAGAGTTATCCTCACCAGCCAAATCTTCAAGAAATCTCCCTCTATTAGGTATTACAATGAGTCTGGCAAATCCCTACTGGACAATATGGTGGCTGACAATTGGCTTGGGACTTTTACTCACCGCTCAGAAAGTAGGCTTGATTGCTATTTTATTTTTTTTCCTAGGA
>NATI01000003.1 GCA_002085265.1 Candidatus Omnitrophica bacterium 4484_49
GTGTTTCTTCTTTCTTGAAATAATAGAGCCGAAATTCTGTATTCACTTGCTTTTTATCAATTCCAGTTATATAATAAATAAGTAATGAAAAAATATATTTCTTTCACTCTTTTATGTTTATTGGTGGTTATAAACACAGGAGCCCAACCAGTAAATATCGGAATGAGCAAAAGCGATGTTAAAAAGATTTTGGGAGAACCTGATCTGGTCACGACCAGAGAGGATTTGCAGATGTTGATATCACCTAAGCCTGTAGATATGAATCGGTATGAGTTTAAGTATGAGTTCTGGATTTACTATCGCCTCCCCAAAGACAGGAAGTACTGGGGGTATGTGGATTTTGACAAGGAAGGGAAGGTCAGCGACTATTTGATACATAGTGCGGGAGAGAAAGTTCAATACCTCTCCCGCACGAAAGTTCCAGAGTTAGATGTCTACAAGAAAATAGGAAAATTTACGGGAGAGGATTGGAATTTGATGCCTGATAAGAGTAAATTACTTTTGGTTGTTGATATTATTGATAATTTTCGGACAAAAGGGGTGATATTGAGGAAAAGCCCTTTATATTATCTGGAGGAACTGGATTCGTTTTTTAAAGATCCCGGGCATTCTAAATTTACAGTTATAAATACGTTGTACTGTTTTGCAGTTTTAAATAAAGATTGGGATGATGGCTGTGATCAGAATGCCAGGATAAGAAAATTGCTTCCCTCTGACCTCTGGGAGGAATTTACAAAATGATACCTCAGGATATCAGGGAGTTTATTAAAAGTTTCTCTTATGGATTTCTGGGAACAGCAGATCTTGCTGGCAAGCCCAATATTTCAATTAAAGGCATCGTTGATGTGGATAAAGATCGGTTGTACTTTTTTGATCTGTTTAAGGCCAAGACCAGGAAGAATCTGGAGAAAAATTCCAGGATATCTTTTTTCGTTATCGATTGGGATAATTTTATCGGTTATCAGTTGAAAGGAAGAGCGAAGATTATGGATAAAGGTGAGGTTCTGGAGAAATATATGAATATATGGGAAAATAAAAGAAAAGATTTGATAATTTCCAGAATTTTGGATAATATAAAAAATGAGAAGCTTAAAAAGGCACATTACTTCTCGTTGCTTAAACCCCAATATTTAATAATAATGGATGTGGAGGAAATATACGACCTTGTGGAGCCAATTAAAGTTCTGGTGAAGAGTAAACTTGACAGAGTGGATGTTGAGGAATATATTACTGACACAGGTTCAGGGATGGAGGGATGAATAAGATGGAGAAGACCAAGATTATCGAGGAGTTTAAGTTGCATGAGGATGATACTGGTTCACCGGAAGTACAAATAGCCATCCTCACACACAAAATTAACCGCCTCACAGAACACCTTAAGATTCACAAAAAAGACCATCATTCCCGGAGGGGACTCCTGATGATGGTAAGTAAAAGGAAAAGGCTTCTGGATTACTTAAAGAGAAAAGATGAAAGGCGGTATCTGGAACTTATCCAGAAACTCAATCTCCGCAAATAAATTTTCTATTTTATGCTTATGAATACGCAGGAGGTAAAATTAAAAATTGGAGAACGGGAATTGTGTCTCACTACTGGGGAGATGGCCAAACAGGCAAATGGTGCAGTTCTTGTCCGTTATGGGGAGACCATAGTCCTGGTAACGGCTGTTATGTCCCAGGAACCGAAGGAAGATGTCGATTTTTTTCCTCTCACTGTGGAATATCAGGAACGGACTTATGCCGCGGGCAAAATTCCAGGAGGATTTTTTAAACGTGAGGGTAGACCTACAGAGAAAGAAATTCTTACAGCCAGGTTGACTGACCGTCCTATAAGACCTCTTTTCCCTACTGGACTCAGGAACGAAATTCAGATTATATCAATAGTCCTTTCCAGCGATGGAGAATATGACCCTGATGTCCTTTCAGTTATTGGAGCTTCAGCAGCTTTGCATATTTCTGATATACCATTCCAGGGGCCAGTGGGAGCGGTGAAAATGGGTTATATCAATGGGGAGTTGGTATTGAATCCCACCTATCATCAACTGGAAGAATCTATTTTCACATTAGTTGTGGCCGGGACCAGAAATGGGATAATAATGATTGAAACCGAAGCCAGAGAGGTTTCGGAGGAGATATACCTTTCTGCTCTGGAGTCAGGATATAAATCATTGCTTCCCATTATAGAACTTCAAGAGGAATTGAGGGCAAAGTGTGGAAAACAGAAGAGAAAAGTAGAGCTTTTTGAGTTAAATCCCCAGCTGATGGAGAGCATAAAGAAGGATGTTTTACACAGAGTTCAGGAGATAAACCTTATGACATCTAAGGAAGAGAGAATAGAGGCTATGGAAATTCTCTGTAAACAACTCAGTGAAAAATACAGTGAGGAGTACAGTCCGGAAGAGATTAAACAGGCCTTGCATGAGGTTCAGAAAGAGGAAGTTAGGAAATATACTATTCACAATAAGAGAAGAGTGGATGGTAGAGAATTTGGTGAATTGAGACCTATAAGCTGTAAGGTGGGTGTTTTACCCCGCACACATGGTTCAGCACTGTTCACCAGAGGCCAGACGCAGAGTTTGGCGGTGACTACGCTTGGTACGCCTGCTGATGAGCAGATGATTGAGGCCTTGGAAGGGGAAATGTTCAAAAAGTTTATGGTCCATTATAATTTTCCACCTTTCAGTGTGGGGGAAATCAAACCCCTTCGAGGTCCGGGTAGAAGAGAGATCGGACACGGTGCTCTGGCTGAGAAGGCTCTGAGGGCAGTAATGCCATCGGAGGAGGAGTTCCCCTATACTGTGCGAGTGGTCTCGGATATTCTGGAATCCAATGGTTCTTCTTCCATGGCTACGGTATGTGGAGGTTCCCTTTCTCTTATGGACGCCGGTGTACCTGTGAAAGCTTCCGTAGCTGGAGTTGCTTTGGGGCTATTTAAAGAGAGCAGTGAGGAAATTCTTCTTATGGATATAGCAGGGCTTGAAGATCACTATGGAGATATGGATTTTAAAATTGCAGGTACTAGAAATGGTATAACTGCTGTTCAATTGGACCTCAAGATAGATGGAATAAGTCTGGATTTAATTTCTCAAGCACTGAAGATGGCAAGAGAAGCTCGATATCAGATTCTGGACATTATGGAGGCTGTGATTGATAAACCACGGGGTACAATTTCTCCTTATGCGCCTAGAATAACCACCTTGCAGTTACCACCGGAAAAAATAGCGTTGATAATTGGTCCTGGAGGAAGGATGATAAGGAAGTTGATAAATGAGACGGGAGCTAAATTCGACATTGAGGAGGACGGACAGGTTCATATTTCTGCTGATAATGAGGATTCATTGAATAAGGCTATCTCTGCAGTTAACAATTTAATTCGTGATGTGGAGGTGGGTGAGATTTATGATGGTAAGATAACCCGGGTGACAAATTTTGGGGCTTTCTGTGAGGTCCTCCCCGGTAAAGAAGGATTGATTCACATTTCAGAGATTTCTAACAGATATGTATCCGCTGTGGAGGATTTTGTTAAGGTGGGAGACGAGGTAAAGGTAAAGGTCATTGGTATAGATGATTTAGGTAGAATACAATTGAGTTTGAAGCAGGCCCAGGAATCGCAGGAGCAGAATGGAGGTCAGAATCTCAGGAGTTCAACTTCTTCATCTCCACCGTTCTCTACTAAAAGAAAAAGAAATCACCCTCGAAATTTTAGAAAGAGATGAAGAGGGAGGTAATATCTCTTCTTTTATTAGCACTGGCATTATATATTTCTGTTGCCATCATATTGTTTTCGCCTCAAACTTATCCAGCATTACGTTCAGTTTCACACCCTGCTGGATTTAAAAACCTCACTACTTATTTCGGTTATCATTTCCGGCTATATCTGGGGTGGTTAAGTCTTATTATTCCGGGATTAATTCTTTACTGGATATTTCTGTTTTATTTCTTTCAGTATCCTCAGTCCAGATATAAATTCAAATTTTTTTTTGCATTGATATTTATCCTGGCGATGACCGGGCTGGGTGCTCTTATATTCTGGCCTCATACCAGGGTTGTTTATATATTGGGAGGGGTGACAGCATTTTTTATCGGGGATATCGTTCTTAGATATTTTGGCCGTATAGGTGGTATAATTCTGCTCTCCACGGTGACATTAATCTCGGCGATACTGGTTACAGATTTACCTTTATTCAGTTATGTTCTGAAACTGGCGAAATTATCCCTTCAGGGAGTATTTTCAATTTTCAAACTTGCAATGACAAGGATTAAAGTCAAAATAAAGGATAAAAAGAGCATAAAAACATCCTATCGCAAAGTAATTGTTAAAGAAAAAGGTGGGGAAAAGATACCTGAAGTTTCCGCACTGCCGAGAGATAAGGGTAAAGTTCAAGTATCTCCCGGGCCTGAGAGGGTGGTGAAATCTCCGGCAGAAGAGAAGCAAGAGAAAGCTGTAAAACCTAGGAAAGTTGAGGGATATACTCTACCCTCGGTAGATTTGCTAAATTCATCTGGTAAAGTCCGGGATGTGGGATCAAAAGAAGATTTGCATTCCCGAGCACAATTATTGGAAGATACCTTGCGGGATTTCGGGATCGAGGCCCGTGTTGTAGATATAGAGAAAGGTCCGGTAATTACCCGTTATGAACTGCAGCCTGCACCGGGTGTAAAAGTCCAGTGGATTGCCTCCCTGGCAGAAGATATCGCTCTGGTAATGAAGAGTTATAACGTCCATGTAAGTGTAATTCCAGGTAGGGGTACAGTGGGAGTGGAAGTTCCCAACACTTCAGTTTCTACTGTTTATCTCAGAGAGATAATAGCTTCTCAGGAATTCCAAGGCAGTAAATCTCTGCTTACACTTGCTCTCGGCAAGAAGGTATCGGGAGAACCTCTGGTCAGCGATTTGGGGGGAATGCCTCATCTCCTGATTGCCGGTGCAACTGGTTCTGGGAAAACAGTTTGTATAAATGCACTCATTCTGAGTTTGCTATATAAGGCGACTCCTGAGGAGTTACGTCTGATACTCATCGATCCCAAGATGGTGGAGCTTTCTTCTTTTAATGATTTACCTCATCTCGTGGTGCCTGTAATCCATGAACCTAATATGGCAGTTAATGTTTTAGACTGGGCGGTAGGAGAAATGGAAAATCGTTATCGCCTGCTTTCCAAAGCCGGGGTTCGGAATATAGATGTTTATAATCAAAAAAAAGATAAGGAACCCGACCTCCCTCGGTTTTTACCCTATCTGGTAATTATAATTGATGAACTTGCCGATCTCATGCTTATTGCTTCCAAGGAGATAGAATCTCATATCGCCAGGCTTGCTCAACTTTCCCGGGCCGTTGGTATACATATGATCCTGGCCACTCAGAGGCCATCAGTAGATGTAATTACGGGAGTGATAAAGGCAAATTTTCCATCGCGGATTTCATTTAAAGTCGCTTCCAAAGTAGATTCCAGAACAGTTCTGGATATGAATGGAGCTGATAAGTTATTGGGTAGAGGAGACATGCTATTTATCCCTCCAGGAGGGTCAAAGCCCATTCGGGCTCAGGGGAGCCTCGTAACTGACGAGGAGATACATAGGGTGGTGGAGTTTATAAAACAGCAGAGACAACCGGTTTATGATGAAAGCATACTGGAATATGAAGAGAAGGAAGGCTCATTCAGATCCCATATGAAGAGAGATAAACTTTACGATGAAGCGGTGAATGTAGTTCTTCAGACCGGTCAGGCTTCGGTATCCATTTTGCAGAGGCGATTGGGAATCGGATATACCCGGGCGGCAAGGTTGATAGATATGATGGAAGAAGATGGAATTGTTGGTCCCTATCAGGGGTCCAAACCTAGGGAGATTCTGATTGACAGGGAAGAATATTTGAAAAAAATGAGTGGAATTGCTCCTGAGGAGGAAGTGGAAGAAGATGTCTGACGTCGGGAAAAAGTTAAGGCAAAAGAGGGAAGAATTAGGATACGAATATGACTATATCTTTCAAAAGACGAAAATACGCCCGGGAATTCTCAAGGCACTGGAGGAGGACGATTTTAAGTATTTTTCTTCGGAGATATATTTTAAAAGTTTTCTCAAGAAATACGCCCGATTTTTAAATCTGGATTTTGAAGACCTCTTACGGGAACTTGATCTGTCTGAAATTGCAGAAAGGAAGTCTTCGCATCTCCCTCCTTCAGTTACCCCATCACTATTAAGGTTTTCGGATAAACTTTATCTGGGATTTAAATTTTTGGTTTTGTTGGTTATCGTGGTGGGATCGATTTACCTGTTATTTGCCGGTATTAACAAAATCTCTTCTAAACTGGTTTCCTATAAGAAACCGCATCCTCCATCTGTGGAGACCGTGAGAATTTCTCAGGAGGAGACAAGTTCTCCTGTGGCTGCGCCTGTTCTCCCTCCATCTGAGGTCAAGTCTCCTCAGACTTCTTCACTAACGGAACCTCTGACACTTACACTTTCTGCCATTGAAGATTGCTGGGTGCAGTTGCGGGCTGACGGGGAAAAAATCTATGAGGGGATTTTAAAGAAAGGCCAGAAGGAAAGCTGGAAGGCAAATAAGGAATTTGAACTCTGGGTGGGGGCTGCCTCTCGTCTTAAAGTTTACTTAAATGGGAAAGATTTAGGATCTCTGGGTAGGGGGGTAATAAAGGGTATAAAGATTGATTCCCGGGGGCTGAAGTTACCTTAGAGTCAATGTCCAGTTTCAGTATTATAAGTTTGGGGTGTCCCAGGAATCTTGTTGATTCTGAGTATATAATAAATAAATTAGTTGCCGATGGTTTTCGTTTTAAAGAGGATGTTCAGAAGGTGGATATAGTCATAATCAATACTTGTGGGTTTATAAAAGAAGCGAAGGAGGAAGCGATAGATGTTATTCTGGATGTGGTTGAACTTAAAAAAGATGGAAAAGTTAAAAAGATTATAGTGGGAGGATGTCTTTGTGAGAGATACGGAGAAGAATTGGCTGCGGAGATTCCCGAAGTGGATGCCATACTTGGGATTAATTGGGACGAAATCTCAATAATAGTAAGAAGTCTCGAGAAAGGAAAAATCCTCAGATTGAGAAAAGAAAAAAAATTGCTGCCCTTTTTATCTTATAGAAGAGTTCATCTTACTCCATTCCATTACACTTATCTGAAGATTTCCGAAGGTTGCTCTAATCGTTGCAGTTATTGTGCGATTTACAACATTAAAGGGAAGCACAGGAGTAAAGATATGGATACCATTTTAAAGGAAGCAAAACTTGCTATTAACCGGGGTGTGAAGGAGATAAATATCATTGCCCAGGACTCCACCTCTTATGGTATTGACCTCTATGGACGACCTAAACTTTCAGAACTGTTAAAGAAAATATGTCGCTTGAGAGGAGAATTCTGGGTAAGGGTGTTGTATATGCATCCCGCAAGAATTGACGAAATGTTGATAGATTGTTTCCGGCATCTCTCCAAGCTATGTAAGTATATTGATTTACCTATTCAGCATATAAATGATAGAATTCTTAAAATGATGAATCGCAAGACTCGCAAGTCTCAGATAATTAAACTTATAGAGAAGTTACGAAAGGAAATTCCCGATATCTGTCTGCGGACTACAGTAATTGTGGGATTCCCAGGAGAAGGTGAAGGTGAGTTTAAAGAACTTCTAAATTTTATTCAGGAGGTGAAGTTTGAACGTCTGGGTTGTTTCATCTATTCCCGGGAAGAAGGAACTCCTGCTTACGATTTGAAACCGCAGATTCCGCAGAAGGAAAAACAGGCCAGATTTGATATAATTATGAAAACTCAGCAAAAGATTGCCCTTGAGGTTAATTCCAGGTTTACGGGAAAAGAGTACAAAGTACTTGTAGATGAGGAGACAGATGATTTTTATATCGGAAGGGCTTATTTTGATGCTCCCGAAGTCGATGGGGTAATATATATGGAGAAGAACAGAATGGTTGAGGTGGGAAAATTTGTTAATGCTCGGATAACTTCCAGTATAGAATATGACCTTTTTGCAGAGATTACCTAATATTTTGAGTTTATCCCGAATTCTGCTGGCAGCCTTTTTTGTGATATTTTTCTTTCTGCCTTGGGATTATTCCAAAACAGCTTCCTTTCTGATATTCATCCTGGCAAGTATAACCGATTATCTCGACGGTAAGATCGCCAGAAAGATAGGCGGTGTTTCCAAACTGGGAATATTTCTTGACCCTCTGGCGGATAAAATTTTGATTTTAGGTGCCTTCGTATGTTTTGTGGATCTGAAGATTATACCTGCCTGGATGGTGATTGTAATTCTCGCCAGAGAATTTTTAATCACCGGGATGAGAATATATGGGTTAACTATAGGGGAACATTTTCCCGCCGTTAGAATTGCCAAGCATAAAACAATATCACAGATTGTTTCTGTATATTTTATTTTGAGCTATTTGGTACTTAAAGAATGGGGGATAATAGCCTCTCTTAATTTTCATTTTCAAACTGCCATTTTAGGATTTATGTATCTGACAGTGTTTTTCACAATCGTTTCCGGGATAAGTTATGTCTACCATAATAGAGAGTTATTCTATAGAAGGTAAAGTGCTAAAAAGTTTGAGCCAGGATTATCGGATTTTTGTCTCCCGGATACTGGTGTCTAAATATCCGATATTGGCGCTGATGGAAGACGATGCTAATTTTCTTCTTGTAGAATGTTTGACAGATGGGAATCGTGATTATATTGATGCACATCTGGTCTGGTTTTATACTAATTTGAAGAGTTTAAAAATTAGATTCCATATCTCTCCACTTAAGGAGGAAAAGATTTTATTTATAACCCTGCGGCCAATGACAATTGAACTTCAACTCCCCAGTCTGAATTCTGATATGGAATTTTTTCTTTACACTCAGGGAGAACTGAGTCCGTTTTCAGATTATGTAATAAACTTGGACCTCTGTCGGGAGTTTTTGTGGAAAATCACCAGTAAAAAACTGAGGAGGAAAGCGCAAATTTTGTTGGAAAATATAACTGGCTCTCCACCTGTAGTGTGTAAAAGGAAGGGAAGAAATTATCTTCAGATATCGACTGAAGATGGGTTTCACAATTTCTATTTTCTAACTACAAAAATTCTATACCACAAAGGACCAGCCCCTTTTTCTCCAATTGTTATTTCCTGAAAATATCAAATAAGGGTCTTGACATTGGAAAAGGAGGTTTATATAATGTCTTAGCACTCTAATTTTAAGAGTGCTAAAGGAGGTAGGAAGATGCTTGAGCCCAGAGAAGTAGAGGAAAGGAGAAGGAAAATTTTAGCAGGCATTGTCAGGACTTATATAGAGACAGGGATGCCTGTGGCTTCTAAGTTGCTGGTGTCCAAGTATCGTTTAGGGTTAAGTTCTGCTACTGTAAGGAACATTATGGCAGATCTGGAGAAACTGGGTTATATTACACATCCCCATACTTCTGCTGGAAGAGTTCCCACAGATAAAGGATATAGGTATTATGTGGATATGCTTATGGAGGAGGAGCAGCTTACCCCTGTGGAGAAGAGGAAAATTTTAATGCAGCTTTTAAATTCTCAGTATGAGGAGATAGAAAATCTCATGGAAGAGGCATTGGATATTGTCTGTAATTATACACGTCAGCTATCATTTCTATTTTATAATCGTGAAAACAGTATCTATGTTGAAAAGATAAATCTAATTCCCATTACCAGAAATAAAATTTTAGTGGTGATTATAACTGAGTCTGGAGATGTCCTGCATTTCTTCCTGGAGGGGGAGGAGTTGCCTTTGCATGAAAAACTTGAGAAATTTACTAATTTTCTAAATTCCGAATTTAAAGGGCTGTCTATCACAAATATAAAAGGTAAGATTAAAACCAAACTTATATCTTCTCCCGATCCTCTGTATAGTATGTTTTCTTCTTATCTTAAGCTGTTTTACAAAATTCTTGATTCTATACAGGGTAAACAATTGCTCTATCAGGGTACGAAAAATCTGGTGGATTCTGGGCTCTCCGGGGATATTTTAAATTTGAGTTCAATTTTGACTGCTCTCGAGGAAAAAACTGGATTGATAAAATTACTGGAGGGTGATTTGAAGAAAGGGGATATCAATATTTATATCGGAGAAGAAAATTTATGTAACTTTATCTCCGAATGTAGTATAATTACCGCCAGATATAAACTTCACGGTAAACCTTTGGGCACTATAGGAATTTTAGGACCGAAGAGAATTTATTATTCTCGGGTTGTATCAGTGGTGAAATATGTAGCGGATGTTTTGACTCAAGCAATTGAAGGCATGATTTTCTAAAAATGAAAAGAGAGGAAGCAAAACACAACGATACTCAGGAAATGAAGCCTGAAAAGCAGGTTCCAGAGAGGGAACAGGAGCCTGGCGAGCAGAAGAAATTGATGCAGGAGGAGTATGAAAAAATGGCTGCTCAGGTTCAGGAATTTAAAGATAAGTGGATGAGGGCAGCAGCAGAATTGGAGAATGCTAAAAAACGCTGGCAGAAAGAGAAGGAGGAGGTACTTCTGTTTGGAAATAGTCAGCTTATCTCTGCACTGCTTCCTGTACTTGACCACTTTGATAAGGCGTTAGAGGGTGTACCGGAGGAAAAGAATGAATTCCAGCAGGGAATAGAGTTGATTTACAGAGAATTGAAAAATATTTTAAATAAATTTGGGCTGGAGAAGATTACAGATCTGGAAGGTAAGGATTTTGATCCTTTTGAGCAGGAAGCCATAAGTTATGAGGAACATGAGGAAATTCCAGAGGGAAAGGTTATCGAGGTAGTGAGGGCAGGATATAGATTTCAGAACCGGCTTCTGCGTCCTGCCTTGGTGAAAGTTTCTAAGGGGAAAAAGAAGGAAATAACTGAGAATGGGAATTCGGGAAATCAACAGGGAGGTGATAAAAATGGCCAAGGCGATAGGAATTGATCTCGGGACAACCAATTCAGTGATTGCGGTGTTTGATGGTGGTGAACCTAAAGTGATTTCTAATAGAGAGGGTTCGCGGCTTACACCTTCGGTAGTGGCATTTACCAAAACTGGAGAAATACTTGTGGGAGGCCCTGCAAAAAGGCAGGCGGTAACAAATGCCGAGAATACCGTGTTCTCCATAAAGAGATTTATGGGGCGGAGGTACGAGGAAGTTACCGAAGAGATGAAGATGGTTCCTTATAAAGTGATAAAGGCTCCTAATGGCGATGCTCGTGTCCAGATAGGGGAGAAAGCTTACTCTCCTCCAGAAATCTCGGCTATGATTTTGAGAAAGTTGAAAGAGGATGCTGAGGAATATCTGGGGGAGAAGATAACCAAGGCAGTGATTACAGTTCCGGCATATTTCAATGACAGCCAGCGTCAGGCTACCAAAGATGCAGGTACAATAGCAGGATTGGAAGTATTGAGAATCATTAACGAGCCTACAGCAGCAGCATTGGCTTACGGCCTGGACAAAAAAAAGGGTGGCAAGGTTGCAGTGTATGATTTAGGGGGTGGAACATTTGATATATCTATACTGGAAATAGGAGAGGGTGTTTTTGAAGTTAAAGCTACCTGTGGAGATACTCATCTGGGTGGGGATAATATTGACCAGAGAATCATTGACTGGATTGCAGATGAGTTCCAGAAAGAGCATGGTATCAATCTCAGGCAAGACAGGATGGCTCTCCAGAGATTAAAAGAAGCGGCAGAAAAAGCTAAGTGTGAACTTTCTTTCAGCCTTCAGACGGAGATAAATTTGCCGTTTATAACTGCTGATCAGAATGGCCCTAAACATTTGACCATGACCCTTACGCGGGCAAAACTGGAATCGATGTGTCTTGACCTTCTGGAAAGGACTATCGAGCCTTGCAAACAGGCTTTGAAGGATGCCAAACTTACCCCTGAGGATATAGATGAAGTCATCCTGGTTGGTGGCCAGACGCGAATGCCCAAAGTCCAGGAGATTGTGAAGGAAGTTTTTGGTAGAGAACCCCACAAAGGGATAAACCCTGATGAGGTTGTTGCTCTGGGTGCTGCTATTCAGGCAGGAGTAATCCTGGGCGAGGTGAAAGATATATTGCTTCTGGATGTGACTCCTCTTTCTCTGGGTGTGGAGACGCTGGGAGGAGTTATGACTGTGCTTATTCCCAGAAATACCACAATCCCTACACGAAAAAGTGAAATTTTTACCACGGCAGCCGATAATCAGACAAATGTGGAGATTCATGTGCTTCAGGGGGAGAGACCGATGGCAAAGGATAACCGGACTCTGGGAAGATTTATTCTGGAAGGGATTCCTCCTGCACCCAGAGGGGTTCCTCAAATTGAGGTTACATTTGACATCGATGCCAATGGCATTCTTCATGTCACAGCCAAGGATAAGGCTACAGGGAAGGAAAGAAAGATAAGAATTGAGTCATCTTCGGGTTTGAGCAAAGAAGAAGTTGAGAAATTGGTGAGAGATGCTGAGGCTCATGCTGAGGAGGATAAAAGGAAAAAAGAACTGGTGGAAGTGCGTAACGAACTCGATGGTGTAATTTATAGCACTGAAAAAGCACTTAAAGAATTTGGAGACAAAATTTCTGAATCTGATAAGAAAGCCATTGAGGAATCTCTTAATAAAGCAAAACAGAAGCTTACATCAGAGGATATTCAGGAGATAAAGAATGCCAAAGATGAGCTTCTAAAGGCTTCTCATAAACTCGCTGAGGAGATGTATAAGAAAACTGCTCAGGAACAACAGCAGGCTACTTCCACTCCTTCTTCTAAGGAAGAAGAGCAGCCTCAGAGCCAGAGTGGCGAAGAGAAAGAGAAAAAAGGTCCTGAAGATGTTATAGATGCTGAGTATAAAGAGGAATAATTTTAATGAAAAAGGATTACTACGAAATTTTGGGGGTATCCCGGAATGCCTCCAAGGAAGAAATTAAACAGGCCTATCGCAGGCTTGCCATGCAATATCATCCTGATCGGGTGCCTCCGGAGAGGAAGAAGGAGGCTGAAGAGAAGTTTAAAGAGATATCAGAAGCATATGCTGTACTCTCAGATGATCGCAAACGTGCCCAGTATGACCAGTTCGGTCATGCCGGTATAGATTCCCAATACACCTATGAGGATTTATTTCGGGGGGTGGATTTCTCCAGCATATTTGAAGATTTAGGTTTTGGCACTTCAATTTTTGAAGACCTGTTTTCTGAATTTGGCTTTTTTAGTCCCCGAACTCGCACCCGCACTACTGGAGGAAGAAAAGGTAGGGATTTGGAGTTCAATATGGAGATAGATTTTAAAGAAGCGGTAAATGGAACTACCAAGTCCATAACTTTTCCTTCTTATGAGGTTTGTCCTCGGTGTTCTGGGACCGGAGCCAGATCCGGTAAACTGGAAGTTTGTCCTCAATGTGGAGGGAGAGGAACTGTAAGTATGCAAAAGGCCTTTTTCTCTTTAACAACTACATGTCATCGATGTCGAGGGACCGGTAAGGTGATTCTCCATCCCTGTAGTCATTGTGCGGGAACAGGAAGGATAAGGGAACAGAAGAAGATAGAAGTAAAAGTTCCTCCGGGAGTGGATGATGGCACGGTATTGCGGATAGGGGGTAAGGGAGAATCAGGGATAAATGGTGGTCCACCAGGAGATCTTTACTTGGTAATAAGGGTGAAGCCTCACCCCTTCTTTCAAAGGAAAGGTAAGGATATATACTGCCGAATACCCCTTACTTTGCAGGAAGCAATTTTTGGAGGTGAAGTTGAAGTCCCCACAATAGATGGCAAGGTGAAGATGAAAATCCCCCCTGGGACTCAATCCGGGAAAATATTCAGATTACGAGGAAAGGGAGTATATGATTCTCGAAGTTCCCTGAAGGGTGACCAGCTGGTAGAGGTGTATGTGGAAGTTCCCTCTCATCTTACAAGGGAGGAAAAAAAAGAACTGGAGTCCGTAATTAAAAGTATTTCCGACCAGGCATATCCTGAAAAGCAGAAATTTTTGCAGGAATTGAGAAATCTGTGATCCGAAAGATTATATATTTCTTGCTATTGTTCAGTTACATGGGGGTTATTTTTTACCTTTCGTCGCTACCTCCTAAAGTTAAACTGGGTTCATTTGATTTTCCAATCCATGTTCTGGAATTTTTCCCTTTAGGAATTTTAACAGTTTTATTTTTAAAAGAGTTGAATTTACGAAACCCGTTTCTTTTTTCGTTTATTTTTTCTATTTTGTATGCTATAAGTGATGAAATTCATCAAACTTTTATACCCGGCAGAAATGCAAGCGTAAAGGATGTAATTGCAGATTGTGTGGGGATTCTTATCGGGCTGTATATAGTTAAAAAATGGCAGAGATAAAGGAATTCAAAGCGATATACTATAACCCTGGACGGGTATCTTTATCAAACGTGGTCTCTCCTCCTTACGACATAATCGATGATGAGAAAAAGAAGTATCTCAACTCGCTTTCGGAATACAATGTTGTAAGGTTGATTTTAAATGATTCTTCTCCCAATCCTTATCGGGAAGCAGCATGTCTGTTTGAGGACTGGCTTGCAAAGGGGATTTTGGTATTTGACGATCAGGAATCTTTATATATTTATGCTCAGAGATTTAGATATAATTCCCAGGAATATACTCGATATGGATTTATCGGTCTTCTGAAGTTGGAGGAGCCGGGTGATAAAGTTTTGCCTCATGAGCGGACTTACGCCGGGCCCAAGGAGGATAGATTTAAACTATTGAAAGAAGTAAGGGCTAATCTTTCACCTGTATTTACAATTTTCCCTGATTCTGAAAAGAATGTCCTTAATTTACTTGTAAAAGTAGTGAGAGACATCCAGCCTCTTTTTAATTTTGAGTTTGACGATATGGAAAATACTGTATGGAAGATTTCTTCTCCTCAGGTTATTAGAAAAATAAAAACTGCTCTCAGAGACAAGCCAATCCTAATCGCTGATGGGCACCATCGCTATGAGGTTGCTCTCTGGTATCGTAACTTAATGCGCTCCCAGGAAGATTTTCCTGAAGTGGAACCGTTCGATTATTGTATGTGCTATTTTGCCCCTATAGAGCAGGAAGGGCTTTTGATATTACCCACTCATCGTATGGTTAAATTAACCGCTCCTTGGGAAAGTTATAGAGCAAAATTGGAAGAGTCATTTAATATAATTGAGGTAAAATCTGCTCAGGAATTATTTAAAGAGATGTCTGAAGGGGAGAAGAGATTTGGCTTTTACAATAAGAGATTTTATCTTCTGGAGTTTAGAGATAAGGAGATACTGCGGAAAGAAGAGCATCTCGATTTCTTAGATGTAAATATTTTACATAAATTTATTCTTGGTGAAATTATAAATTACAGAGGGGAAATTTCTTATATTGAAGATGCTTATCAGGCAATAAGATTGGTAGAGGAGGGAAAATATTCCGGAGTTTTCTTTTTAAATCCCACTCCAATAGCAGACATAATAAAGGTGGTCCAGCAGAACATGAGAATGCCTCAGAAGTCCACCTATTTCTATCCTAAGATTCTAACTGGTATTACATTCTACAAATTTTAATTGACATTTATTATACTTATATTCTATAACTGAAGGGGGTTAGAAAAATGGCTATTTGGGATAAACCGAAATATACTCTGATCAGAATTGCCAAAAAAAAGGAAATCCCGGATGGGCTGTGGGTGAAATGTCCCTCCTGTGGAGAGATTATATTTAGAAAAAAACTGGAAGAAAATCTCAGAGTCTGTCCTAAATGTGATTATCATTTTACACTTTCTGCAGATGAGAGAATTAAAATCACTTTGGATAGTGGAACTTTTGAAGAGATGGATAGATTACTGGTTTCTCCTGACCCTCTGAATTTCCAGGGGCCCAAACCTTATAAACAGAAATTGAAAGAGGAGCAGGAAAAGACCAAAATGCTTGATGCTGCTATAACAGGGAAGGGTAGGATAAACAGTATTGAGGTAATAATTGGAGTAACTGATTCCAGATTTATGATGGGTTCAATGGGATGTGTTTTAGGTGAAAAAATTACCAGGGCAATAGAGCGTTCTATCGAGGAAAAATTACCTTTGATTATCATATCAGGGTCTGGGGGAGGAGCCAGAATGCAAGAAGGGATGCTTTCCTTAATGCAGATGGCTAAAACCTCCGGTGCACTTGCAAAACTCAGGTCTGTGAAAATTCCTTACATCTCTGTTATCACCAATCCCACCATGGCCGGGGTTCTTGCCAGTTTTGCTTCTCTCGGGGATATATTGATAGCCGAACCACGGGCTTTAATTGGATTTACAGGACCGAGGGTGATAGAGCAGACCATAAGGCAAAAATTACCCCCAGGATTTCAAACCTCTGAATTTTTACTCCAACATGGTTTAATAGATATGATTGTCCACAGGAAAAAACTTAAAGATACGCTCGCTCTTCTTATAGAATTTCTTTCCTAACTTTGCCCCAGTCTCCAGGAATGAAGTTTCTCGTAAATTGGTCCCTGAGGTGTAAGGGTGCTTTTGAAAAGTATTATTTCTTCGCACTTCTGAAGTTTAAATTCAGGAGGAGTATAAGAATTGAGTAATTGGATTAATAGGTGTCTGTTTTTACTTGGCTTTTTCCTAGCCAGTGTTAAATGAGGGTGATATTTTCTTTTCTCCAATCCGATCCCGATTTTCTGTAAGAGATGTTTACTTTCAGTGTGAATATTCTCAATTATATCTGCTCCTCTACCTATCCCTATCCATATCACTCTGGGATTCCCTTTGCTGGGAAAAGCACCCAGTCCCTGAGGTTGAAACTCAAATGGAGGATGGGTTTTGAAGATTGAATCCAGATGGGATATTACTTGATTTAAGGTCTCTATATCTTGATTTCCAAGGAAATGTAGAGTGATGTGGATATTTTCAGGTTTTACAAACTTCAAACCAGCATCTGCTTTTAATAATTCTTTTTGAACTTCCACAATTTTTGTCCTGTTTTCCTGATTAATTTCAATGGCGATAAAGCTCCGTATCTGTTTCATTTCAGTAAACTTATTAAAAACTTACAGGCTTGTTCCGTTGCCTGTTTTTTGATTGAGATTCTCCTCCCTTGAAATTTATATTTTCTAATGTAAGTTTTTCCAGGCATTGCTACTGCTATATACACAACTCCTACAGGTTTTCCTTCCAGTTCATCAGGACCCGCTACACCCGTAATTCCGATGCTGATATCAGAGGAGAAAAGTTTTCTGGAGTTCTCAGCCATTTTTTGGGCACATTCTCTACTTACCGTGCCATATTCTTCAATCACCCCTCTGGGTATGTTTAGAATCTTTCTCTTACTTTTAGGAGAATAAGCTATCACTCCACCCAGAAAAAATTTGGAACTTCCGGGTATGTTTGTAATTCCGTGGGCGAAAAGACCACCGGTGCAGGATTCGGCACTGCTTAGGGTAAGTCCTTTCTGTATAAGTATTTCCGCAAGACGTTTCTCTATCATATCAATCTTAAATTTTATATCTCTGATTATTGGTTGAAAAGGTTATTTTTTTTGTTTACAATATCCACGGCTATGAAAATAAGAGGTAAAGTGTGGAAATTTGGAGATAATATTGATACTGATTTGATAATCCCGGCCAGATATTTGGTTACTACTGATCCCCGAGAATTGGGTCAACACTGTCTGGAAGGTTTGAAGCCCAATTTTCCTCAGGGTGTAAGTAAGGGAGATGTACTTGTCGCTGGAGCCAATTTCGGCTCTGGCTCTTCGCGGGAACATGCTCCTCTGGCAATAAAGGGAGCTGGTATTTCCTGTGTAATTGCGAAGTCATTTGCCAGGATATTTTTCAGAAATGCTATCAATATCGGGTTGCCAATAGTTGAATTTCAAAAAGTAGATGAATTTGGTGAGCGGGATTTAGTGGAAGTAGATTTCAGTAAAGGGAAAATCAAAAATGTTACCAGGGGAAAGGAATACAGTTTCCAGAAGTATCCAGATTTTCTTCGGGAGATAATTAAAATGGGAGGTTTGATGAAATGGGCTCGAAAAATGAGGAAAGGCATTACAAAATAGCTGTGATTCCAGGAGACGGCACAGGACCGGAAGTTATCGCAGAAGGTGTAAAGGTTCTTGAGGCCGCTAGCCAGAGGTATGGTTTTAAACTGGATTTTGTAAAATACGATTTTGGTGGAGAACGGTATCTTAAAACTGGTGAGACTCTGCCGGATTCCGTACTGGAAGAATTGAAGACTTTTGATGCCATATATTTGGGAGCTATAGGCCATCCTGATGTTCCACCCGGTGTCCTGGAGAGAGGCATCCTTCTTAAAATTAGATTTGAACTTGACCAGTATATAAATTTAAGGCCGGTAAAACTTTATCCTGGAGTATGGACGCCTTTGAAAGACAAAGAGCCACAGGATATAGATTTTGTTGTGGTCAGAGAAAATACTGAAGGGCTTTATTGTGGAGCAGGAGGATTTTTGAGAAAAGGAACGTCTCAGGAGGTTGCCGTTCAGGAGTCCATAAATACCCGGTATGGTGTAGAAAGGTGTATAAGGTTTGCCTTTGAGTATACCCGTAAGAGGGCTAAGGATAAAAGACTTACTTTGTGTGGAAAGACCAATGTCTTGACTTATGCCTTCAACCTCTGGGAGAGAGTATTTAATGAAGTGGCAAAGGAATATCCTGACATCACAACTGATTATGCTCATGTTGATGCTACGTGTATGTGGATGGTGAAAAATCCGGAATGGTTTGATGTCATTGTCACCGATAATATGTTTGGGGATATAATTACAGACTTAGGGGCAATGATTCAGGGAGGAATGGGAATAGCTGCCGGAGGTAATCTTAACCCTCAGGGAGTATCGATGTTTGAGCCCATAGGAGGTTCTGCTCCTAAATATACTGGAAAGAATGTAATTAATCCTTTAGCAGCTATTTCCGCCGGGATGATGATGCTGGAATATCTGGGAGAGGAAGAGGCAGCAGGAAAAATTGAGTCTGCTGTGATGGAAGTTACCGGGAAAAAGCTTAAAAGCTTGGCTGCCGGGAAAATGGGTTATTCCACCACTCAGGTTGGGGATATGGTTGCTGAGTACACTGCATTAGATAAGATTTCTTTACCCTGAGGAGGATAAGGTGAGGGAGTATACCGTTGCAGTTGCAGGAGCTACTGGAGTTGTCGGACAGGAGATGATAAAGGTTCTGGCGGAAAGAAGGTTTCCGGTTAAGAGACTCTTACCTCTTGCCTCTCAGCGGTCAGTGGGCAAAGAAGTGGAGTTTCAAGGTAGTAAGGTAAAAGTAGAACTTCTGACAAAAGATTCATTTGAAGGTGTTGACATTGCTTTATTTTCTGCAGGGGCTGGTGTGAGTAAAGAAATAGCACCCCAGGCTGCAAAATCGGGAGCAATTGTTATTGATAATTCTTCAGCATTCAGGATGGATCCTGAAGTTCCTCTGGTGGTTCCTGAAGTTAATCCTCAAGATGCCTTCGGTCACAAGGGGATAATTGCTAATCCCAATTGTTCCACCATTCAGATGGTTGTGGTATTGAAACCTGTACATGATGCCTTTGGAATAGAAAGGGTTGTGGTTTCTACTTACCAGTCAGTATCAGGATGGGGTAAAGAAGCAGTTGACCAGTTATGGAATGAACTGGAAGAGATAGTATCAGAGCATGAACCAATTGTAAGGAAAGAAATTCCAAGAGTTTTACCGTATCAGATTGCCTTCAACCTTTTTCCTCACATAGATGTATTTATGGATGAAGATTATACCAAAGAAGAGTGGAAGATGGTAAATGAGACCAGAAAAATTATGCATTCTGACATTAGGGTTACTGCTACCTGTGTACGAGTACCGGTGCTTATCTCACATAGCGAGGCTGTGAATGTTCAGTTGAGGGAAAAAGCAGCTGTAAAGGAAATAAGAACTGTGCTTTCTAACGCTCCTGGTGTAATAGTGGAAGATGATGTTTTAAATAATATCTATCCCATGCCTCTTTATGCTGCGGGAAAAGACGAAGTTTTTGTAGGAAGAATCAGGAAGGATAATACCGTGGATAACGGGTTCTGGCTGTGGATAGTAGCTGATAACCTTAGAAAGGGGGCAGCGTTGAATGCTGTCCAAATAGCCGAACTTCTGGTGAAAGAGGGGAAGGTATAAATGCAGGAAGGTATAATGCAGCCTCACCGCGCTCAGTGGAAGACCAGGATGGGATTTTTGTTAGCAGCCTTGGGTTCTGCAGTTGGTTTGGGAAATATATGGCGGTTTTCGTATCTATGTTATAAAAATGGTGGTGGGGCGTTTTTAATTCCATATTTTATCGCTTTGTTAATTGCGGGTATACCATTGATGATTTTGGAGCTGGGTATCGGGCACAAGATGCGGGGTTCAGCTCCTATGAGCTTAGCTAAGATAAACCCCCACTGGGAATGGGTGGGATGGTGGGCAGTGATATTTGTTATGTTCGGGATTGTTCTCTATTACTCTGTGATTATATCTTGGTGCTTCAATTATCTTTTATATTCTATCAATCTTGCTTGGGGAGATGATCCCAATGATTTCTTTTTTAAAAAATTTCTTGGCTTAACCTCTGGGCCTCAGAAGATAGGAAACATACGGTCCAGTATTCTTTTCTCCCTGGCGTTGGTATGGTTTTTGAACTGGTTTATTGTTTTTCGGGGAATAGAAAAAGGCATAGAGAGAGCAAATAAAATTTTTATGCCTCTTTTATTTTTTCTGACCGCAATTCTGGTATTCTGGAGTCTCCGTCTCCCGGGAGCGTTGGAAGGGATTAAGATTTATCTTAAACCAGATTTTTCAGCTCTGGCTCGTCCGGGAGTGTGGGTAGATGCTTTTTCTCAAATTTTCTTTACCCTCAGTCTGGGATTTGGGATAATGATTGCCTACGCCTCGTATCTTCCCCGAAAATCGGACATCGTCCACAACGCCTATACTATATCCTTCCTCAACTGTTTTTATTCTTTTTTCGCAGGATTTGCTGTCTTCTCTACTATCGGGTATATGGCTCATCATACAGGGGCAAAGTTCCAAGAGGTGATTCGGGAGTCTATTGGGCTTGCTTTTGTGGCTTATCCCAAGTCTATAAGTTTACTTCCTTTCCTTCCACAATTATTCGGGATTTTATTTTTCACCACTCTTTTTGTTGCTGGACTTTCTTCTTCAATATCGATAATTGAGGCCTTTACCTCAGCAGTAATGGATAAATTTAACTGGAAAAGGAAAAATGTCGTAACCGTCCTTTCCATACTTGGATTTTCGGGCTCAATTATATTCGTTACCGGTGGTGGACTTTACTGGATAGATATCGTTGACCATTTCCTATCTCATTATGGGTTGGTGATGGTGGGCATTCTGGAAGCGGTGGCTGTGGCTTGGATATATAAGGCTCATAGAGTACGGGATTACATCAATCATATTTCAGTTTTGCACATAGGTAGATGGTGGGATATTTCCGTAAGATATGTAGTCCCGGGAGTTTTGTTGTTACTTTTAGTTAATGGCATAGTGCATGAGGTATCTCATCCTTATGGAGGATATTCTTGGATTACAATTATTCTGGTCGGAAGGGACTGGCTTATTTACACTCTTTTTGCCGCCTTTATAGTTGCCATGCGTCCTTGGAAGAAGACTCTGCATATTGAATAATAAAACCACCCTTATGAGAAATGTTAAACTTCTGATCCAGTATGATGGTACTAACTTTGCAGGCTGGCAGAAGCAGAAAAACGGACTTGGCGTTCAAGAGGTTATAGAGTCCGCATTAAGTAAGATATGTAACCATAAGGTAAGAGTAATTTCTGCTGGAAGAACAGATGCTGGGGTTCATGCCCGGGGACAGGTAGCTAATTTTTTGACTTCCAATAGAAGACTTTCTCTGTTAGAGATGAAACGGGGTGTTAATTCTTTACTACCTCCTGAGATAAGAGTTACTTCTGTAAGTGAGGTAAGTAAGGATTTTCATGCTCGTTTTGATGCCCGATTTAAGATTTACCGCTATTTTATATATAGCGGTGGAGTGGTATCTCCTTTTAGATACAGATATGTCTGGCATTTTCCCTGGGAACTGGATTATCAGATTATGAAGAA